>JBEKOZ010000041.1:0-16523 GCA_049521275.1 Bryobacteraceae bacterium
GCTTTGCCTGGGTTTACCGGCACGAACGGCGAAGGCTTGGGGCTTTCGCATTTATGCTTTCGACGGTGCTCCTCGCGAGCTGTCTCGCAACGGTGATTCTGGCCATGCAGGCGGGTCTCGCGTTCGGCTTTGGCACACCCATCCTGAAAGTGCTCGCGAGCAGGCATACGGTGATTGAAGCTCTGGACATTCTGGCATCCGTGGCTGCCTATCTGGGAATGATTTCGCTCGAAAACCTGTTCGAAAGGCAACGGTTTCAAAAAGCAGCGCTTCTGCTCACGGTGATCTTCGCCGTCCTTATGGTCGCTTGCGCCGCGGCGGGTTTGCACATGAGCTTTCTGTTGTTTGGACTGGTCAATGGAGTTTTCTCCCGGGCGGTTCAGCTATTTGTCACTATGAAGGCCGCGCGCGCCGGTATCGTCGTAGTTTGTTTTTCGCTGGCGGGACTGGTTTCGGCGCTGCGGTGGGGTTCGCCCGCGGCCACTTGCGCCAGTTGGCTGGCTATGGGGGCAGGCTACCAACTGATGACTCATCTCGCGGCGCGTGTCGGCCTTCTGAAGGGAGAGATCAGATGAGAACGTTTCCCATTCTACTGGGGGGGTGTCTGCTGTTCGCGCTGGCGCCGGTGGGAGTCGCACATTTCAGACTGCTGGAGCCCGCATCCTGGCTTGTCGAAGGGGAGTTGGGCGATCCGCAGTGGTCGCCGCCGTGCGGCGGAACGCTGACGGACCCCGGCAAGCCCACCGGCGCCGTTACGAAAATCCAGGGCGGTGAGAAGCTGCATATCCGCATCCGGGAAATGGCGTTCCATCCCGGCTTTTACCGCGTGGCCCTCGCCGTAAATTCGCGCGCCGAGCTTCCGCCGGATCCGGAAGCCATCAGCGAGGAGGGGCCGAACGGCCGTCAGCGGTCTGTTTCGGGGGCCATTCACTATCCGCCGTCACCACCGGTTCTTGCCGACGGCTTGTTCATGCATGTCGCGCCTTTCGATAAGGAACAGGAAACCGATGTCGAGATTCCGAACATCAACTGCGAGAAATGCACCTTGCAGGTGATCGAGTTCATGGGGGCCCATGGCCGAAATAAAGACGGCGATTACACCTACCATCATTGCGCCGAGCTCCAGGTCCGCGCCAACCCAAATAAGCCGATCGATACCAGGTTTCCAGCGGAAAACACACGGCACTGAGAAGCCGCGCTGAGCGGCGTGATATGACCGCAGATCAAGAGCTCGCACGGCTATGTGCTCACCGTTCCCCGCGGGCGCTCATGAGAGGCATCTTCGTCCGAGTTTTTCGTTCTCTACTTTGACTGTGGCGGCGTTGCCGTCGCGGAGGCGGCCGGTTCCACGACTCGCTGCATGTTCAAATTCGTATGGCTCAAGAAAAAGCCATCGCCATAACCATCGAGCCGGCTCCGGTCGGCCGAGAGAGTTAGAACATAGTGTTGCTGCGCGTTCCCGATAAACCTCCAGAGCGTTACGGTATTGCCGTCAACGCGGGCAGAAACGGCGTCATCCGGCTCCGACTTGCCCTTACTGGTGTGCCAAGTGCCGGTAAAGTCGGCTCCGTCCTTACGCAGCAGAACCGTACCTTGGAAGCGATCGTTGAAATGCGTGAAGACCCATAGGCCCGACAGGTCCAGGGTCGCCGCGCCGGCGGCTTTGCTCTGGTCCTTCCGCACAGCCGCGGCCGAGGCAGTCGGGGAAGAGGTTGCCGCGTTTCGCAGCATGTTCAGATTGGTGTGGTTCAGGAAAAACCCTTCGCCAAAACCATCAAGACGGTTGCCATCGGGTGAAAGAGTCAGATCAAAACTCTGCCGGTTGTCGCCGATGAATCTCCAGAGCGTGACCGTATTTCCGTCAACCCGGCCGGTGACCGTGTCGTCGGGCTCGGACTTTCCGCGGCTGGTATGCCAGGTGCCGCGGAAGATGGACTCGGACTGGTGAATCGTAACCCAGCCTCCGAAACGATCGTCTGCGCAGGTAAAACTCCAGGTACCCGAAAGATCGGGGGTGGTCTGCGCAAAACCTGCGCAGGAGGACAGAATCACGGCGGCGACAAAATACTTCATGATTTGATTTTTTGTGGAGGAAGGGGATTTTTCAATCCGGGTTTACTCCTGGTAGGGCGCGACATCCTACTTAGCGGCGGTCCGCATGCTTACGAGGGTGCGGAAAAATCGCCCCGGATGATCGCTCTCTGTGGTCGCGGCTCGGTAGCGATTGATTTTACGCGGTGCCGATTCCGAGCCGCGCCCGGAGGGAGCGATCTCTACGAGTTTCGCGATCTTTTTGACGAATGTCCGCATGCTTACCAGGCTGCGGAAAAAGTCTTCTGAGGGCTCAAAATGGCAAAATTCGGGGGTAGCAAAATGTATCCCCGAGGCCCGATGATCGCGCACAGCGCGTCTAATTGCGTCGCCTCGGTTGCGGTCACGTTTACCTTGCTTTTCGTGGTTATGCCGTTGAGGGTCCACTCCAATTCGTTTCCGCCATCCAACTTATACTTACCCCTGACCGTCTGCCCAAACATGGTGATCCTCGCCGTGCCGTCTCCGCCGAATTCCGCAGTCATTTTAAGCGGAGCGTTTTCCACTTCCCATTTGCCAAGGATCAGGCTTTGAGCACTGGAGCCGCAGGCAGAAATGAAGAGCATCACCGAGGCTACCAGCACGATACTCAACTTCGCAGTCATTTTTGTTCTCCAAGAACCAGATCGACGGGCCTGAAGCGCGACTTTAGCCGGCCGCAGACGATGCCATCCTGCTGATTTCTAATGTAGTTCGGCGATTGTACTAAGCTCTTCGCTCTAGTCTTTTGACGGGCTTCGTACCATGCTTCGTTTTAGGACTACACGGACCGGGGTTCCATAGATGTGCTCATGGCCGGATGAGATTCTCCTTGCATCCGAGGAGGATTTCAATGAAATGGTTTTCCAGGGTCGCGGTTGGCGGCCTGTTGTGGCTTACTTTTAGCGCGGTGATGTTTGGCGACACTCTGACTCTCAGCCAATCCTACAATGTAGAGGAGGGTGGTCAGTTCATGGGTTACCTGGCATCGGACCCGTCGCAGCTGCTGACGATGTACTGCGCAGACTATCTCAACGAGTTGACGAGTCCTGCGCCCGTGACCGTGAACTCTCTGGCGGAGTTGTCCGATACCCGCTACGGAACGACTCCGACTGCGGACTTTTCGAATCCCGACTCGGCTTCGGACGGCCTGTCGGCGACGGAGCGCTACGTGCTGGCGGCATATCTGACCACGCAGTTCGAATTGGTCCCCAGTCCGAGCAACGCCATTGTGACCCTGAACGACAACATCCAGGGAGCGATCTGGAACCTGCTGGACGTGAATGGCGCAAACCACTCCGACGGCGGCGACATTACCACTGCGGTGAATTGGTACAACTCGCAGTCCGCAGGCAATCTGGCAGCGTTCGAGAGCGAGATCGTGATTTACTCACCGGCCGGTATTGCCGGGGATACCAACCTGACGCTGGGGACTGCGGGGAATCGCTACACGACGGGCGGCCCGAACTGGGCGCAGGATACGCAGGAAATGATCGGGCTCACGACGCCGGAACCGCAGACGCTGGCGATGCTCGGAGCCGGGCTGCTGGCGCTGGGCTTGATGCGGAAGCGGCGCAAGGTTTAAGTAAGCTGAATCCCCGCCCTTACGGGACGGGGCTGTAAAAAAATCGAGCGGCTCCGCGTACCTCCGACGCGGGCCGCTCGTTTCTATTGATACGATGTAGTGTGCGAAACGTAATCATTCTGGGCTCCGGATGCGCCGGGAATACGGCGGCGATCTATACGGCCCGCGCCAACCTGAAGCCCCTGGTCGTGATCGGGCACGAGCCCGGAGGCCAGCTCTCCCTGACCACATCGGTCGAAAATTTTCCTGGATTTCCCGGCGGGATCAACGGTCCCGACCTGGTGGAGAACATGAAGAAGCAGGCCGAGGAGTTCGGCGCCGAGTTCATGTACGGTTCGGTGACGGAGGCCGATCTGCGGGTGACGCCGTTCCGGCTGAACATCGACGGCGAATGGCAGGAGACGCGGACGCTGATTATCGCGTCGGGCGCGTCGGCGAAATGGCTGGGGCTGCCGAACGAGCAGAAGCTGATCGGCCACGGCGTGAGTTCCTGCGCGACGTGCGACGGTGCGTTTTACCGGGAGCGCAAAATCATGGTGGTGGGCGGGGGCGATACGGCGATGGAGGAGGCGAATTTCCTGACGCGGTTCGGCTCCGAGGTGTCCCTGGTGCACCGGCGCGACGAGTTCCGGGCGTCGAAAATCATGCTGGACCGGGCGCGGGCGAATAAGAAAATCAAATTTCTGATGAGCACGGTGGTCGAGGATGTGTACGACGTCGGTAAGAATGAAGTGACCGGAGTGAAGCTGCGGTCGCTGACCACGGGCGAGACGTGGGACCAGGATGTCGACGGGTTTTTTCTGGCGATCGGGCATGTGCCGAACACCAAGCCGTTTGTGGGGCAGATCGACCTGGATGCGGACGGGTACATTTTGTCGAAGGGCGGGGCGCGGACCAACATCGCGGGGGTGTTCCATGCGGGGGACGTCCAGGATCGGGTGTACCGGCAGGCGGTCACGGCGGCGGGCGCGGGGTGCATGGCCGCGATCGAGGCGGAGCGGTATTTAGAAGCTCACGGACACTAGGAGTAGCCAGTAGCCAAGGTACCCAGTAGCCAGTAGGGCTAGTTTGTTGTTCGCTGCTTTTCGTACTTTTGGGCGGTGTATTTTGCGGCTTCGTCTAGTGCGCCCTGGGTGTTGTCCTTGGTGCGGGCGGCCTGGCGATATTCGTTCAGGGCGCGGTCGCGCTGGTCGCTGACGTCGAAGATTTTGCCGAGGTTGATGTGGGACCATACTTCGGTCCACTTCGGCTCCAGATCGCCGTTGAGGGCTTCGCGGAATTCGTTGGCGGCGGGGGACCAGTTGCCCTCGAGAAAATGAACCTGGCCGATGCGGAAGTGCGCGAGCGAGCTGTTGCGCGCCACGTCGAGCGCCTTTTGATATTCCTTGAGCGCGGAGCTGTAATCGGCCACTTCGACGAACTGTTCGCCCTTGCGGATTGCGACGGCGACGCGGGCGCTGGTGGAGAAACGGAGCACCAGTCCCTTGGGATCGAGCACCACGTTTTTGGGTTTGCCGAAAGTCTCGACCACAAATTCGGAGGAGGTGCCGACGACTTCCACGACTTTTTCTTCGGGATTGCCTTCGGTTTCGACGCGCAGCGTCACGGGCATGCGGAACAGGTCCAGGTCCTGCGAAATTTTGCCCATCACGCGGAAGCCTTTTTGGGTGCGGAATACGGTGTACTCCATTTTGAACTCCGGCGCGCCGCTCGATTCCACCCACTGCTGGAAGAACCAGTTCAAGCTCTGGCCGTAGGCTTCTTCGCAGATTTTGTGAAAATCGTCGGTGTTGGCGGATTTCCACGCAAAGCGCGACGGATATTCCTTCAACACTTTCATGAAGGATTCGTCGCCGAGGACGTTGCGGAGCATCTGGAGCACAGCGGCACCCTTGCCTCCAGTGGTGGCCCAATACTCCGGCGAATAATCCTCGAGCCGCGCCGCCTGGATCATTGGCGGCTGGTCGACGGTGAGGGCCTCGACGTACGCATCGTGCACTTCGTTATCGAAGGCGCCGGGTCCGTTGGCGTTCTCCGCGTAAAGCATCTCGGAATAGCGGGCCATGCCGTTTTCGAGCCACATATGATTGCGCGTGGTGGGCGATACCAGCGCGCCGAACCACTGCCGCGACACTTGATTGGCAATCAGCTTGGTGTTGACCTGCTTGCCGATTCCGCCCGGGGACAGGAACAGCATCCCAGGTGACGAGTAGCCGTTCGCCGCACCCGCTTCGGTCTCGACGACAGTCAGACTCAGCCTGGGCGGGACGCCGTAAATGTTGGTGAAGAACGAAAGCGCCTTGGCGATCTCCTCGCCGTAGGCTTGCACCATGGTCGACGAATCGCGGAAATAGAAAAAGGTTTTGATTCCGCCCGACGCCACCATCTGGGCCTCGCCGCGCACCACCGCGAAGCTGCCGGGGAACGACGATTGATCGTATTTAAAGCGGAAGGCCGCCTGGCCCGCAGTCGCGGTTTCCTTGCTTTCCGCACCGCTGGCGACGACGCTATATCCTTCGGGGACGGTGACCTTCAGATCGGAGCTGAAGCGGTCCGTCGAGTAATCGTTGACCGGAAACCAGCGCGACGGATAGAGCAGAAACGACCCGTCGGGATGAATCGCGGCGAACTTGATCCCGAACACCGGCGATTCCTCATCGCCCGAAAGCTTGCCATCGTAGACGAACGTGAGCGCCGCGACCTTGCCCTTCTTCAGCGTCTCCTGAAGGTTGAGCTTCACGGTCATGTCCTGCTGCAATCGAGACGACGGTACCTGGCAGCCGTCCTGATCGGTCACCTTGGAAATGTTCAGCGCGTTGTTCAGTTCGAACGTAACCGACGACGTATCTTCGAGCGGAATGAAGCGCACCAGCACGGTGGCGCTCAGCGTCTGCGCGCGCGGGTCCACCTGGGCATCGATCAGATAGCTCTGGACGTCGATCTTCTGCTGGCGCGCGGAGCGGTCCTGCGCGCTCAGGAGCGCGGTCACGATCAGGGAACTAACTACGACCAGCTTTTTCATTCACAACCTTCTCGATCCAGGCTTTCTCTATCCAATCTGTCGCGACCTCCATCGGATCGCGTTCACTGGCGAGCTTCGCTGAAACTTCCTCCAGCCCGGCCCGCATCGCCTCCAACGCCACCTTATCGTCCAACAAACGGATCGCTTCCGCGGCGATCCTTTCCCCGGTCATCTCGCCCTGGATCAACTCCGGCGCGATCTTCCGGCCGGCCACCAGGTTCACCATCGACAAGAACGGCGCCCGCACCAGCCAGCGCCCCAATATCCAACTTAACGCGTTTACCTTATAAAAGGTCACCAGCGGGCAGCGGAGCAGAGCAGCCTCAATGGTGACGGTCCCGCTCGCGGCGAGCGCCATCTCTGCGTGGGCGAGCGCATCCCAGGTTACGCCTTCCATTACTTGGATGGATGAGCCGCGAATGCGTTCCGAAAAAGTGTTGCCAAATCCGCCCGGGAGTGCCAATAAGAACACGCCTTCCAGGCGCTTCGTGGCGTCGATGAGGTCCGGAAGGTGCCGGTCAACTTCACCCCGGCGGCTTCCGGGCAGGAGCACAATAAATTTCTTATCGACTGGCAGCCCGAATTTCGCGCAGAACTCTTCGCGCGTCATCGACGCCTTGACGATCCTCGCCAAGGGGTGTCCGATGTAGGTGGTCGGGACGCCGTGGCTGGTGAAAAATTCCTCCTCAAAGGGGAAGATACAGAGAAGACGGTCGATCGTCCTGCGCATGGTCTTCACGCGGCCCCGGCGCCACGCCCAGGCTTGCGGAGCGATCAGGTAAACCACCGGGACGCCTTGCTTTTTAAGGAATTTCGCCAGTCGCAGGTGAAAATCCGGGGCGTCGGTAAGGACGGCGATGTCGGGTTTCTCCGCGGCGATCGCGCGCTTCAGTTTGCGGAATTCCCGGTAGATGCGCAGAAGATGGGGCACCACTTCGACGATGCCCGCGACCGCGAGGGAGCGGGAATCCACCACCGCGCGGACTCCCGCGGCCTGCATGCGAGGGCCTGCGCAACCGAAAAATTCGGCGTCAGGATGGCGCGCGCGGATGGCGTCGACGACGCGGGAAGCGTAGAGATCGCCCGAGGCTTCGCCGGCGGAAATAAAGATGCGCACTCGTTCCTTAAGTGTATCGGGAGACGACGGACTTGGCGTGATACGATTGTGGCATGAGAGCATCCCGGCAAACCGGCTTGGCTGAGCTGTTGGCCAAGTACGAGCAAGTCATCGTTCGTTCTTTAACGATAGGGGCTTTCATAGCGAGCGCGCTGACGCTCCTGATCGAGAAGATTATTCGGTGATTGGCGTAAGCCCTGACAAAATCGGTGTCGGCCTGGAGTTGACATCGGTTGTTTTGGTTGCTGCCGTTGTGCTTTGGCATTTTTTCAAAGGCCACCGAAGCAGGACAGCTGCGGACCCTATCACGATTCTTGCAAGGGCGGCTGGATTCGCAATCCTCCCGTATGCGTTGGTAATCATTTACGGTGCATTCGATCCGACGGTTCTCTGTACCGTTCCGGGGCTTAGGGTATTTGTAATGGTGGGCGGTTTGTCTCTGATCTATGTCTGTTTGAAAAGCCTGACTTCGTGACGCGCGAGCCAGATCTGAGCGGGACGAGCCGGACAAGCCACTGTTAACCCTTCCCTCGAAATAAGAAGACCAGTTCGATGATCAAAATAATTACCACCAGCACTTCCAGCACGAAGGCCCGGCTTTGGTGGAATTGGTCCATCATGAACTCGTACAGTTCTCCCGCGGTGCGCAGTTTGTCGTCGACCAGCCGGCGATAGTCGTCCACGCCCACTTTGGCGGCAGCCAGGCGATACAGGCGGGCGGAAAACATGTCGCTCAGGAACTTGATCGAGGTGTCCACTCGTTCGGTGAGCTCGCGAATATCCAGGCGAATCCGGTTCAGGTGCTGCGCCTGCGACGCCAGGCGCCAGCGGGTGAAGAAGCCTCCTTTTTGCTCGAGCGATCGGTAGACATCCTTGAGCAACTGGCTCAAAACGGCATCGTAATATCGAAACTCGAGCAACTGGGTGTTGGCGTATTCGAGGAGCTGAATGGTCGGCGCGGCGTCCGCCGCTGTGTCGTGAATGAAAGCCGCAGTCCAGCCGACGACCAGAAGATCGTCGGGATAATAGGACAACCGGGAGCTGAGAATCTCCGATGTTTCCGCCGCGGAGAGCTCCGCTTGCTCGCCGCGGACGATCCGGGCGATCTGGTTGCCGTGCTCGGCGATCAATTGGGCCGCGGCCGGAGTGGGCTCGGCTTCCTCAAGATGAATGATGCAGTAGTCTTCGCTGAGCCAGGTTTCGTACGGCTTGACCAGCGCCGCCTGCACGCGCTGGAGGCACCGGCGGACGGCTTCGGCAGCGTGCGCTTCGAGGTCGTGGGAGGTCATCCAGCGGCTTGCCAGATCGGTGAGGCGCGGCCAGTCGGCCTCAAAGGGCAGTTTCAGCTTGATGCTCACGACACCGTACTCGTAGTAATTCAGCTCGCCTTCGAAGCGGCCGCCGCCTTCGAGAACGATGGGGTCGAGTCGCTCCACCACGGGAGGGCGCTCGAAGCGAACGTATTCGGGCGAGGGATGACGGAAGCTGGGCTCGCGGCGGGGCTCCACGCCCAGAATCGCGCGCAGTTTATCGAGGGCGATCTGGTCGCAGACATCGTACAGCCAGAGAATCCAGAGCGATCCGGTGAGAGACATTGTAAGAAGTAGCCAGTAGCCGGTAGCCAGTAGTTAGCTCGCCCACATCGATACTATTTTATTCGCGAGAAATGCGCAGACGTAGGCCAGGCCGGTCATGTAGACGAATTGCACAGCGGGCCAGAACCATCCGCCGGTTTCGCGGCGCACAACGGCTGTGGTCGACATGCACTGCATGGCAAAGGCGAAAAAGACCAGCAGGCCGACGGCCCCGCCCAGGGTCAAATCCTGGCGCAAAGCCTGCTGCAGGCCCGGCGAGTGCTCGTCTCCTTCAATTCCATAGATGGTGCCGAGCGAGCTGACCATCGTTTCGCGCGCGGCCAGCGAGGTGATGAGACCGATTCCGATTTTCCAATTAAATCCAAGCGGCTTGATCGCCGGCTCCACCAAATGTCCGATCCCGGCGATAAGGCTGTGCTCGACGGCCGGAGGCTTTCCGTGGACGAGCGGGAGACTGGACAGCACCCATATGATGATCGCCACGGCCAGAATCACGGTGCCGGCGCGGTATAGGAAGACTTTGGAGCGATCGACCAGCCGCAGGGCCAGGCTGCGCACGGTGGGCCAGCGGTAGGGCGGCATTTCGAGCATGAACGACGAGCGCCGGCTCTTGAGCACGGTCGATTTGAGGAGACGCGCGGTGAGCAGCGCGGCCACG
The DNA here is from genome assembly GCA_049521275.1 of Bryobacteraceae bacterium. GTDB lineage: Bacteria > Acidobacteriota > Terriglobia > Bryobacterales > Bryobacteraceae > Palsa-187. The sequence continues at coordinate 10,048 of JBEKOZ010000041.1, forward strand.
AATCCAAGAATGTAAAGACCCAGCATGGCTGCGGCTTGCATCCCGATGAGCCCGCCAAGGAGATTTTTATCGGGGATGAAGGCCGCGATGATCAGAATGTAAACGGGCAGACGCGCCGAGCAGGTCATGAACGGAGCGATCAAGATGGTGGCGATGCGATCGCGCTTGTTCTCGATGGTGCGCGTGGCCATGATCGCCGGAACGGCGCAGGCGTAGGCGGATAGCAGCGGAATGAAACTTTTCCCTTGCAGGCCGAACCGGGCCATGGTGCGGTCCGCGATCAGGGCGGCGCGGGCGAGATAGCCGGAGTCCTCGAGAATGCCGATGAACAGGAACAGCAAAAGAATCTGCGGCAGGAAAATGACGACGGAGCCGACGCCCTTCCAGATGCCGTCGACCACCAGCGAGCGCAGCGCGTCATTGGGCAACAGATGGCCGATCCAGTGGCCCGAGTGTTTGACCGCCTCGTCGATTGCGTCCATCAGCGGTTTCGCGCCCTTAAAAATGGTCTGAAAAACAGCCATGACCACGAGCAGGAAGACCACCGGGCCCCCAACGGCGTGCAGAAAGAAGGCATCGAGGCGGCGGGTCCACAAAGGAGGCGCGGGCGCGTGATAGCCGGTCTGATTGCCGATATGCGTGGCCCAGGCGCGGCATTTCGGAATGTCCTGAATCACGGGCAACTGAACGAGCGGCGCTTTAGGAGCGGCCCCGAGAGTCGCTCCGCTGAGGAACTGGAAAATCTTTTCGAGACCGATTCCCTTGGCGGCGCTGACCAGGGCGACGGGCGAGCCGAGTTGCATGGCGAGCTCCGCCACGTTCAGTTCCCCGCCGCGGCTCTTTAAATCGTCGGCCATATTCAGGATGACCAGCGTCGGCAGCCCGAGGCTGAGCACGGGCGCGGCCAGCACCAGGTGACGGCTCAGATTGGTGGAATCGAGAATCAGCAGAACGGCGTCGGGGCGCGGAATATCCTTCATCCGACCGGACAATACGTCGTGCGTAACGCGTTCATCTTCGGTGCGCGGGGTGAGGCTGTAGACGCCCGGCAGGTCGACCACGAAAACGTCGCGGCCCTGCTCCAGTTTCACGCGGCCCATACGGTGTTCGACCGTGACGCCGGGAAAATTGGCCACCTTTTGGCGCAAGCCGGTGAGGCGGTTAAACAGAGTCGATTTGCCGGAGTTGGGCGGGCCGACGATGGCGACGACATGCCGGCGCGGCGGCGCTCCCTTGAGGCCGGGAGGCGGGAGCGTGACTATCGAATTGGCGGGGCAGCCGTGGCAATCGCCCATATCGTTCCTTACTTGAGAATCAGACGGCGAGCGGTTTCGCGGCGCAGCGCGACCTCCGACCCGTCGACGCGAAAGACTCTCGGGTCACCGCCCGGAGCGGAAAGGCCTCGCGCGATAGAGTGCCCGGGGATAAAGCCCATCTCCATCAAGCGCTGAGCATCCTCGTCCGGCAGATCCAGCTTTTCGAGCACGCCCTCCTCTCCCGGCTTGAGCTCGGTGAGGTTTTTGGCGCTGCTCTTTCTCTTAGGCGATCCGGCGGACGTCCTCTGTTTGAAACTCACTTGCATTTCTGGCCTCAGCGTTTGATGTCCACTCAATACTATACGAAAGCAGCTTGCATTTCCGAGCTGCCTTCATTTATGAGTGTACATCATACCGGACCAAAACGGTCGTACTTTCGTCAAAGGGTTGTTTTAAGTTGGCGAACTGGGATTCGTGATGTCCAAAAGGAAACGGCGCTCCCGGAAGAGAGCGCCGCCTTGGACTGAAACTGAAGGAAATTTAGGATTGCTTCCGCTGGCGGAGGCGAAGCGCCGCGATCGCGGCTAACGCGGATCCGAAGAGTACCAATGTGGACGGCTCAGGAACTCCCACTTGCTCCCCGAACGTATTCTCGAAGAAGTTCAGAGTCACGGTCGTCGCGCCGCCGGGCTCTTGCAGAGTGTAAGCGTTCTGGACCAATAGAGTGGTCACTTGATCCGAGAACAAAATATTCGCCATGTCGGAGGTTGGCGAGGCGCAACTGACCCCGGCAATGGCTCCGGTGACCTTGCAGGAATAGTTTGGCGTGCTGTCGCCCGAGTTATAGATTGCCTCGATGGTCACGAAATTCGTCGCGCCGCAATTGGTGGGGCTGCCGCTGAGGCAGAACCTTTGATACACAATCAACCTGTCATTTGTGCCGTCACCCGCGCTTCCCGATGTCGTGAGACTCACCGAGGTAATAAAATTTGGGTTACTCCCCGACGGGTAGCCGGGATTCACGGGGTTATTCGCGGAGTTCACTGTCTCCGTGAAGTCGCCAGACGTAGTCCCACCCGTTGCCGTCCAAGCTCCGCCGGCCGCTGAACCATAGAAAGTTTCGGATACCGTATAAGGGTTTGTCGGGCTGTAACCGGAGCTGCTTCCGTCGATAAAAGTTCCGCCCAGCCCAAGGGTGGGGGTGAGAAAGTCCGTGCTGGAAGCGAAATTAGTGAAGGTCTTATCTACTTCGTAGCAGCCGGTCGTGCCGACCGTGGCAAGGGAATTATAGGGCGATGCCGCACACGATGTACTCAGAGCCCAGGCACCATTCGCCGACAACAGGAGCGTACTGGCAACCACTAGCTTCGAGGCGCCCAACCTTAGACAAGTCCGCTTCATGTTTTTATTCCCGACCTTTCATAACTTCGGCAGTTATGGTCGAACGGAATAGTCCTCCGACAGGTTTCGATCTTATCATCCATAAAATCTCAAGTCAAGTTATTCCTTCACTTCTGGAGCTTTCGGCCCCCCCAAACCCGCGCTCAGTGCCGGAGTCGGCTTGCGATAGTACTATGCCGCCGGGGGGCCGCTAGTAACATCTTTGCCCCGGGGCGCGCCTGTAGTATCCTTAGAACACAGTATTTTCACTCACGACCTGGAGGTTCAACGAAACCGATGCTCGCCACGCTGCGCAGGCTCGCCATTGCGATTCCGATTACTCTATTGTTTTCTGTCGCTTGCTGGGGGCAAACGACCGCCTTCGAGGGGGATGTGAAGGGCGAAGACGGCAAGCCGTTAGCGAATACGAAGACCAATCCGGTCATCGTGCATATCGATCGCACCGACATCAAGGGAAGCTACCCGGTCAAGACGGATAAGAAGGGGCACTATTATTATGGCGGCCTTCCGCTCGGCACTTACAAAATCTGGGTCGAAGTGGACGGCAAGGAGCGGGATTCCATCAACAACGTTAAGAGCAAACTCGGTGACCCGGTGGTGGAGAATTTCGACCTGCACGCATCGAAAGCCTCTGCGGACGAGCGTAACGCCGATTTGCAGAAGACGCTCGCCGCGGGCGGAACCCTGACCAAGGATCAGACGCGTGATATGACCGCAGAGCAGAAGGCGGCTCTCGAAAAGAAAATGAAGGAAGCGCAGGCCGTCCTGGCGAAAAACAAGGCGCTGAACGATGCATTCAACGGCGGCAAGGGGGCCATGGAAAAGGCTCTTACGGATACGGATCCGGCAGAGAAATCCAAGGACTATGACGCGGCGGTCGAGAGTTTTGAGAAGGCCAAGGAGATCGATCCTAATCAGAACGTGATCTGGGGCAATCTGGCCGATGCTTACGCGGCGGACGCCAAGACGAAGACGGGCGCCGATCAGCAGGCGTTGCTGGACAAGGGGCTCGAGGCCTACAAGAAGGCGATCGAACTGAAACCCGACGACGCGGCGTATCACAACAATTACGCCCTGCTGCTGGCGGCATCGAAGAAGTCCGACGAAGCGCTGGTGGAGTTGACCAAGGCTGCGCAACTGGATCCGCCGAGCGCCGGCAAGTACTACTACAATGGCGGCGCGGTGCTAGTGAACCTGGGCCAGAATGAGCCCGCCGGCGGCATGTTCAAGAAGGCCATTGAGGCTGATCCGAACTACGCCGACGCGCACTATCAATACGGCATCTACTTGATTGGGAAGGCGACCACCACGCCCGACGGCAAGATCGTGCCGCCAGAGGGGACCAAGGAAGAATTTCAGAAATATCTCGAACTGAAACCGGACGGCCCGTATGCTGAACCGGCGAAAGCGATGCTGACCACCATGGGCGAGACTCTACAGACCGACTACAGCAAGCCGGGCGCGAAGAAGAAAACGACTGTCACAAAGAAGCCGTAGCAGTCCATGTTGCGGGCGTTAGCCTATTTGATCGCCAGCGTGCTGGTGATCAGCGTTGTGCGCTCGATCCTCGGGATCGTCTTAAAGGGATTCGCGGACCTGTTCCATCCGGCGCCGCCGCAGAAAGGACCGCCGACTGTCCCTGCCGGCGGTGAGTTGAAGAAGGATCCCGTCTGCGGGACGTTCATCTCGACCGCGACCGCGATCCAGAAGCGGTTGGGCCGCGAAACCTATTATTTCTGCTCCGCCGAGTGCCGGGATAAATTTACCGGATGATCACGCTCCGGCGGCCAGGAATCCAATCTTCCGCTTCGGCCGAATCGGAGGCTCGAGCATCCCGCGCAGCGTCATGAACACCCGCCGGAGTTCGATATCGTGCTTACCGACTTTCCCTGCGAGTTTCCCCAACTGCTTGGCGAGTACTTCGTGTGTCACCAGCCTTTGACGGATCCGCACAAAGGCGCGAACCACTTGAATGCTGGCGCGCACGGCGGACGGACTTTTGAGGACGTTGGCAAGCATGACGGCCCCGTGCTCGGTGAATACGTAGGGCAGGTGCTTAACGTTCTGGCCCTGTTTCAAGATCACAGCCTGTGATCTTGAAAACAGGTTCTCCCCGGCTTCTTTAGACGTCAGGCGGAATATGAAGTCAGCGGGAAAGCGATCGAGATTGCGTTTTACCGCTTGATTCAGGGTCCGTGTCTCCACGCCGTACAGAGTTGCGAGATCCCGGTCGAGCATCACGCGATGGCCGCGCAATGCAAGAATCCGCCGTTCGATAACCTCGAGCGAAATGATCTCGGCCTTCTGAATTTTGCGAAAGGATTTAGTTGGCATACCACTTGGATAGTGTGGGAAACGACCCATCCCTCTCACCTTCAAGATCACAATCTGTGATCTTGAACGCATTTTGACTACCCTATAGGCATGAATCTTTCCGATCTCGCCGCCGCGCTGGGCTGCGAATTGCGGGGCGATGGCTCCCTCGAAATCACGGGCGTCGCCGGGATGGAGCACGCGGGTCCGTCGGAAATCACGTCTCTGCACAATCCGAAATACGCGCCCAAAGCGAAGCATACCCGCGCCGCCGCGATCCTCGTCAAGGCGTTCCTGGACGACGTCCGGTCGGCGCAGTTGATTTCGAAAAACCCGTACCTCGACTTCGCGCGCGCTCTGGAATTGTTCTATCAACCGCCCGAGCCCGCCCGCGGAATTCATCCGCTTGCCTACATCGCGCCGACGGCCACTATCGGCGAAAACGCGAGCGTCGGACCCTTCGCGTTCGTCGGCGAGCAGGTCCATATCGGACGCGACGCGGTGCTGCACCCACACGTGGTGATTTATGAAGGAGCGCGCATCGGGGACCAGTTCCTCGCCCATTCGCACGCGGTGGTACGCGAATTTTGCCGCATCGGAAACCGCGTCATCCTTCAGAACAACGTGGTCGTCGGCGGCGATGGATACGGCTTCGCCAAGCAGTCCGACGGAACCCATTACAAAATCGTACAGAGCGGTATTGCCGTGATCGAGGACGATGTCGAAATTCAAACGCTCACCTCGATCGACCGCGCCTCGACCGGCGAGACCCGCGTCAAACGTGGCGCGAAGATCGACAGCCTGGTGCAGGTCGGGCACGGCTGCGTCGTTGGCGAGGACAATATCATCTGCTCGCAAACGGGACTCGCCGGATCAAGCATCCTCGAGAAAAACGTGCTCCTCGCCGGACAGGTCGGCATCTCGGGACATCTTACGATTCACGACAACGCGGTCATCTATGCTCAATCGGGCATTGGAGGCGATGTGGAAGCGGGCGCGGTGATGAGCGGCTCCCCCGCCTTCGACGCGCGTGACTGGCTGCGCGCGATTACGGCCTTCCCCAAACTCCCGGTGCTCCTGCGCACAATGCGACAATTAGAGAAACGGGTGGCGGAACTGGAAGCCGCGTCCGATCACAAATCCCATGCATGAAAGCCTTGATCGCTCCGCGCTGGCTTATCGCAACCTGTCGTTCCTGGATACGCCGGATGCGCGCTCGCTGCGGATTCTGAGCGAGTACCTCTATCCCCTTTCACATTTCCGGCAGCAGAAAATTCACGACACGATCGTGTTCTTCGGCTCCGCGAGGACCCTCGAGATGGGACCGCTCGGCCGCTATTACAATGAGGCGCGCGCGCTCGCCAAGCGCATCACCCAGTGGTCGGATGGGTTGGATGCAAGCGGGCGGCGATTCGTGGTGTGTACGGGCGGGGGCCCCGGCATCATGGAGGCGGCCAACCGCGGAGCGCAGGACGCGGGTGGAAAAACCATCGGGCTCAATATCGG
>JBEKOZ010000042.1:0-14265 GCA_049521275.1 Bryobacteraceae bacterium
AAAGTAATTCCCAGGGCGCAGGACCTGGGCGTTTTTTTGAAGCTCCTCGGCCGCAGCGCGACCGGCCAGCCTTTGAGTGTGTATACCTCGTTTCTAGCCGGCGCAAAACGCGCGGGCGAGCCCGACGGCCCGGAGGAGTTTTATCTGGTCCTGCTCGATAATGGGCGCACCAAACTGCTGGCCGACGAATCGAAACGCCAGTCGCTTTATTGCATCCGGTGCGGCGCTTGTTTGAATCATTGTCCGGTGTATCGAAAAATCGGCGGCTACAGTTATCCGTGGGTCTATTCCGGGCCGATCGGGAAGATCCTTACGCCGCAGTTCATGGGCATTGAGCACGATCCGTGGCTTCCTTTCGCCTCAAGCCTGTGCGGCGCCTGCGGCGAAGTGTGCCCGGTGAAGATCGAAATACCGCGAATCTTGCTCGAATTAAGGTCGGATAAGGTCTCATCGGACCCCGATTTGGTGGAATTATGGTCATTTAAGGTATGGTCATGGGTCATGCGGCACCCGAATTTTTACGCCCGGCTCGCCCCTTTGGCCCTGGCCGCCGCTCCGCCCGTCGGGCCGGTGAAGAACTGGTTAAGCCAGCGTGACTTACCGGTTCCACCGGCCAAAAGTTTTCGCGATTTATGGAAGGCCCGCGCCAAATGACCTCCCGCGACCAGATCCTGTCGAGCGCCAGAGCCGCGTTAAATCGCCATCCCGGCGAGCCGGTGCCTCCGCCGCCCCCGGTTTTGCTGCGCGAAGCGCCAACCGAACGACTGGTGGAGCAATTCACGAAAGCGCTGGAGGCGCTGGCGGGCAATGTTGTGCTGGTCAACACCAAGGAAGAGGCTGAGGTTGCAATTGATAAAGCATTGAACGGAAGGACGTTCGTGCGTTCCTCCAATCCATCTCCAACCACCGAGGTTGGAATCACTTCCGCCGATTATGCCCTGGCCGACACCGGGTCCCTGGTGATTTTCAATGAACCGCGATTGTTATCGCTGCTGCCGCCCTGCCATATTGCGGTGATCAAAGAATCGCAAATTGTGGCCAGTCTCGACGATGTGTTTCGCTTGCTGCCCTTGCCCGGCGATGTTTCGAGCGCGATGGTGGTGATCACCGGACCCAGCCGGACGGCGGATATCGAAATGCGGCTGGTGCGGGGGGTACACGGCCCGGGGGAAATTCACGTCATCATCATTCGAGATGTAACCCATTCTGCTTAAAAGGCATCTGACAAGTTATGAAACTTCCTTTGGCCGTTGTTGCATTGGCATTTTCGGGGGCAGCGTTCGCCCAGAACGCGGAATTCTGGTTTAGCGCCGGAGAATCGCTTATCGAAAATAGTTCGCTCGGCTCTCCCGATCCGGTGTTGTACGGGCCGAACGCTTACCAGTTTGGTACGAGTGGATTCCGGTTTGGATTCAAAGGCGATTTGGACCCGGGCGACCATTTGGGATATGAGCTGAGTTACGCCTACAGCCGGACGTCGCTCATTTCGAGCGCCGCGGTAAACGGATCGACTACCGCGGAGTCGCAAGGAATGGGGATTCACACGGTCTCGATCGATGCGCTGTGGCATTTCGTCAAGCGGGATTCGCGGGTGCGGCCGTTTGTGATCGGCGGGATCGGGTTCAGCAATTTCGCGCCGCCTGGTTCGTCGGCAGCCCAAGGCGGGGGTTCGAATGAATTCCAAGTCAATTACGGCGCGGGCCTGAAAATCAAAGCCTTCTCAAAATTCGGCAAGGATTGGGGTTTCCGGCTGGATGTTCACCAGTTCCAGTATTTCGGCAAGCCGTTTGGCCTCTACCAACAGAGCGGACTGCTGCAACAGACGGAGGCTACGGCTGGATTTGGAATCCTTTTTTAAAGAATTTGAATCATAATTAGTAAACATGAATCTGCGGTTCGGCATTTTTGTTCTCGCCGCAATCTCCTTGCGCCCAGCGATGGGCCTGGATCCGAACCGCACACTCACCCAATATGGTCACCGCGTCTGGCAGACCCAGCAGGGGTTACCCGAAGGAACCATTTATTCCATCGTGCAGACGCACGAGGGATATCTGTGGCTGGGGACACAAACGGGACTGATCCGGTTCGACGGGGTGCGTTTCGAGACGGATCCGCCGAACGTGTGGATTCGCAGCGCCATCGAGGATGCGCATCACGCGCTCTGGATTGGCACTAACGATGCTGGTCTCTATCGCCTCGAAGGCGAATCGACCACGCGCTATTGGAGCGGGGAGGGACTACCGTCCGATAGCGTGAGCTGCGTCGCGGCTACCAGGAATGGCGATATCTGGGCCTGTACGTCGAATGGCATGGCCCGAGTTCGCGACGGCAAAATCACCAGATTTTCGACCGAGCAGGGTCTGAAGAGTAACTTCACCCGGGCGGCGTGCGAAGCGGGCGATGGAACTTTGTGGGTGGCGGATGAGCGGAATCTCAATGCCTGGGACGGCTCGAAATTCACACCTCGCGGACCGGCAAAACTTCCATCCGACGCGTCGATCCGGGCGCTCCAGTGCTTGGGAGACACGGTGTGGGTCGGAACCACGGCGGGGCTGCTCGAAATCAACCATGCCGGAGAGCGGCTCTACACAGCAAAGCAAGGACTGGCCGACAATCGCGTGCTGTGCCTCGCCGCGGGCCGCGACGGCAGTTTGTGGATCGGCACGCGGAATGGATTTAGCCGCCTGCGCAACGGAGAGATTGAGAGCTACCGGCCGCAGGAGGGACTTTCGCAGAGCACGGTCTTCTCCATGTTCGAGGACGTGGAAGGAAGCCTGTGGGTGGGAACTAAAAACGGGCTGAATCAGTTCTTCAGCGGGCGGGTATTGCCGTACACCATGAACGAAGGCCTCCCGAGCAACGATACCGGGCCGATTCTTCAGGACCGGCGCGGAGGAATCTGGATCGGGACGCTGGGCGCGGGCCTGGCACGCTTCGAAGGCAAACGATTCAGGGTCATGACCAGCAAACAGGGTTTGTCGTCGAACACGATCGACACGCTGGCCGAGGATCGGGACGGCTCCTTGTGGGTGGGGACGACGGCGGGAGTCGATCGGTTGAGCACGGACCACGGCAAGGTCGAGGCGCACTATTCGACGGCGCAGGGGCTGCCGTCGGCAAATATCCGGGCTCTATTCGTGACTCGCACTGGGACGCTGTGGGCAGGAACGGATAAGGGGCCGGCGGCGTTGTCGCGAGGGGCGTTTTCCGTGCCGCGAAACATTCCGGAGGAGCTGCGCGGTCCCATCAGTGCGATCAATGAAGACGGGGACGGACGGGTGTTTCTGGCCACGGAGCAGGACGGGCTGTTCGTCTATGAGAACGGCGCGGCGCATGAACTGCTCCAGAACGGAGCTTCGATTCGCGACGTCGACGCGCTTTATGGCGATCCTGAAGGGCTGATGTGGATCGGCACGGCAGGGGCGGGGCTGCGGCTGCTGGACCACGGCAAGATGACCACGTTTTACGTGCGCGACGGCATGTTCGACAACGAAATCTACGGCATTATTCGAGACGACCAGGACCGGCTGTGGATGGCGTGCAGCAAGGGGCTGTTCTCCGTGAGCCGGTCCGATTTATTGAGTTTTGCCGCCGGGAAGCTGAAGAAACTGACGAGCTTCCCGTACAGTCCGACGGACGCGCTGCGAACGATCGAGAGCCGGTCCGGAGTGCAGCCGGGATCGATGCGGATGCAGGACGGGCGGTTGTGGTTTTCGACGATCCGCGGTTTGTTTGTGATCGATCCGAAACACCTGACGCTGGACATCCCGGCTCCTCCGGTGGTGATCGAAGAAACGACGGTCAACGGCGAACGCGTGGCGCCGCAGGCGATCGCCGCGATCCCGCCGGGTTTGAAGAATCTGGAATTCACCTATAGCGGCTTGACGTTCCTGCAACCGAGCCGGGTACAGTTCCGCTACATCCTCGACGGCTTCGACAAGAATTGGACGGCGGCGGGCACACGGCGGGAGGCGTTTTATACCAATCTGCCACCGCGGAGTTATCGATTCCGCGTGACGGCCTGCAACGCCGACAACGTGTGCAACGAAGCGGGAGCATCCGTTTCCTTTTCGCTGGCGCCGCATTTCTATCAGCGCGCCTGGTTCCTGCCGCTGTGCGTGGCGCTGCTCTGCCTGGCGGGCTGGATGATCTATCAGCTGCGCATTCACCGGCTGCGGGAGCAGTTCAACCTGATTCTGACCGAGCGGAGCCGTATTGCGCGCGAACTGCACGACACGCTGATTCAAGGGCTGAGCGGGATCACCATGGAGATGCAGGCGCTGGCGGGAAGGCTGCGAGCGCCCGAGGAGAAGGCGACGCTCGAAGACATTGTGCGCGACGCGGGCACTTGTTTGCGGGAGACTCGCCGTTCGGTCGCGGGATTGCGCAGCAGCGCGCAGGGCCCCGATTCTGGATTGGCTCCGGCGATCGCGCAGGCGGCGAAGCACATCACCGAAGCCAAGAACGTACGGCTAAAACTGAAGCTGGATCCGAGCCCCAGTGAATTGTCTCCGGAGGTGCAGTACAACTTACTGCGCATCGCGTCTGAAGCAGTGAATAACGCGGTGAAACACTCCGGAGCCAGGGTGATTGAAATCGAGCTGAGCCGCACGGCCGGGGCATTACAGTTTTCGGTAAAAGACGACGGCTCAGGTTTTTCGCGAGAGAATGGAAGCGTCCGGCCTGGCCATTACGGTCTGATCGGCATGAAGGAGCGGGCGGCGCAGATCGGGGCGGAACTCGACCTCGAGAGCGAGCCGGGACGGGGGACCACCGTCTCGGTACTCCTGCCGATCAGCGTATTGACACCGAAGCAGGCGGCGGGAGTACATATATTATGACGACTGCATCCGAAAATACGCCAAGCGGCACGGGAACGACCGGCGGCGCCGCGACGATTCGCATTCTGTGTGTGGACGATCACCCGCTGGTACGCAAGGGGATCGCGTCGATTCTGGCCAATGAAGCGGACATGACGCTGGTGGCGGAAGCGGGCAACGGGCGCGAGGCGGTGGAGCTGTTCAAGGAACTGAAGCCCGACGTGGTGCTGATGGATCTGCGCATGCCCGATATCGACGGGACGGCGGCGACGCGGATGATCCGGCAGGAGGCTCCGGACGCCCGCATTATCGCGCTGACCAGCTATGACGGCGACCAGGACATTTACCGGGCTCTCGAAGCGGGCGTGCGCGGATACATTCTGAAAGAGATGGTGCACACCGAAGTGGTGCGCGCGATCCGGACGGTCCATTCGGGCAAACGGCTGATGCCGCAAGAAGTGGCAGAGCGGCTCAGCGAATATTTCCCCCAGGTGGCGCTGACGCCGCGCGAAGTGGAAGTGCTGGGGTGCGTGGCGAAGGGAATGGCGAATAAGGAAATCGCGCTGCAACTGGGTACGGCGAGCGGCACGGTGAAGATGCACATCCAGAACATTCTCGCGAAGCTGGGGGCGTCGGACCGGACGCATGCGGTGACGATCGCGATGGAGCGGGGAATATTGCACTTGAGCTGAAGCTCAAGAAGTAGCCAGTAGCCTAGGTAGCCAGTAGAACGGACGGAGAAGTTTTGGGCTTTTGCGCCACTTTCTGTTTATGGCTCCGGCTCGTACTTTTCGGGATTTATTGATTTGGCAGAAGGCGCATCAGCTTGTGCTTTGTGTCTATCGGGAAACCGAAAGGTTTCCGCGCGACGAACGGTTTGGATTGACCAGCCAGCTTCGACGGTCGGCGGTTTCGATCGCGGCGAACATAGCGGAGGGGTTTGTAAAGCGAAGCGTTGCGGAGAAATTGCGGTTTCTCAATATTGCGCAGGGATCGCTTGAGGAAAGCCGCTATTACTTGATTCTTGCGTCGGATCTCGGCGTCGCGGATCTGGCTTCCGCTGCGGAGCTGGTGGATGAATGCAGCAGAATGATCGAGGCTAGCTGCCACACGCTGCGCCGCCTGAAGTCGGCTGCGGGCTGAAGCCCGGCCCACACAAGACTACTAACTACTTTTTGCTTCCTACTGGCTACTGGGTACTGGCTACTGGCTACTTCTTCTTCCCCGCCAAACGGCATAGAAAACTACGTGCTGCAAGACAGTCGTTTTGGGACTTCTGAACAGCTAGAATAATTTTTACTCCTTCTTTTCGTATGACTCCAGAAAATGCAGTGAAACCGGCGGCTCCGGCTCCCAAAAAACGTTCCGGATGGGTGTGGGTGGTCTTGCTTGTGATCGCGGGCGCGGCGGCTTACTACTATTATCCGAAGCTTTCCAGTACTGCGGAGGCGCAATCGCTCGCCAAGAAATTGGACAAGAACAGCGGGCGGGCGGTGCCGGTGGTGGCGACGATGTCGCGCAAGGGCGATATGCCGGTGTATTTGAACGGCTTGGGCAGCGTGACGGCATTCAACACGGTGACGGTCCGGTCGCGCGTCGATGGCGAGATCATCAAAATCGCCTTCACTGAAGGGCAATTGGTGAAGAAGGACGACCTGCTGGTCGAAATCGATCCGCGGCCGTTTCAGGTGCAGCTGGAACAGGCGGAGGGGCAAAAGGCCAGAGATGTCGCGCTGCTGGACAACGCGCTGATCGATCAGGAGCGCTACAAAGTATTGTTCGCGCAGGAGGCGATTCCGAAGCAGCAACTGGACACGCAGCTCTCGACGGTGGCGCAGTACCGGGCGACGATCAAGAGCGATCAGGCGATGATCGACAACGCGAAGCTGCAACTGGTTTACAGCAAAATCACGTCGCCGCTGACGGGACGGGTAGGGCTGAGGCTGGTGGATCAAGGCAACATTATTCACGCCACCGACGTGAACGGGCTGGTGGTGATTACGCAGTTGCAGCCGATCGCGGTGATTTTCAATATCGCCGAGGACAGCCTGCCGGCGGTGCGCAAAAAGATGGAAAGCGGGACGCTGCGGATCGACGCTTACGACCGCGCGTTGAACAAAAAGCTGGCGCAGGGACACCTGCTGACGATCGACAACCAGATCGACCAGTCGACGGGAACGCTGCGGTTCAAAGGGCAGTTCGAGAACGAAGACAATTCGCTGTTTCCGAATCAGTTCGTGAATGCGCGGCTGCTGCTCGACATGCGGCACAACGCGGTGATCATTCCGACGGCGGCCATTCAGCGGAGTCCGGAGTCGAGCTTTGTCTACGTGGTCAAGCCGGATAACACGGCCGAGGTTCGCAAGATCGTGAGCACGCTGACGGAAGGCGATGAGGCGGCGATCGACAGCGGGCTGGAGCCGGGGGAAAACGTGGTGATCGACGGCGTGGACAAACTGCAACAGGGAACGAAAGTATCGGTGCGGATGTCCGAACCGAAGGTGATACGCGGTTAGCGATGAGTCCTTCACGCCCGTTTATTCTGCGGCCGGTGGCCACTTCCTTACTGATGGCGGGATTGCTGCTGGTCGGTTCGGTGGCCTACAAACAACTGCCTGTTTCGGCGCTGCCGCAGGTGGATTATCCGACGATTCAGGTGGTCACGTATTATCCGGGAGGGAGTCCGGACGTGATGGCATCGTCGGTGACGGCGCCGCTTGAACGGCAGTTCGGACAGGTGCCGGGTCTGAACCAGATGACGTCGACGAGCTCCTTCGGGAGCTCCGTGATCACGCTGCAGTTCGCGCTCGAATTGAACATCGACGTGGCGGAGCAGCAGGTGCAGGCGGCAATCAACGCGGCGTCGAGTTTCCTGCCGGTGGACCTGCCGAATCCGCCGGTTTACAGCAAGACGAATCCGGCGGACACGCCGATTCTGACGCTGGGGCTGACCTCGAAGACGATGGCGCTATCGAAGGTGGAGGATTACGCGGACACGCGCCTCGCGCAGAAAATTGCGCAGCTGCCGGGCGTCGGACTGGTGAGCATTTCGGGCGGGCAGAAGCCGTCGATACGGATTCAGGCGAATCCGATGGCGCTGTCGTCGTACAAATTGAATCTGGAAGATTTGCGGGCGGCGCTGGTGGCGGCCAACGTGAATCAGGCGAAAGGGAGCTTCGACGGGAAGCAGAACGCGTACACCATCGGGGCGAACGATCAGATTCTGACCAGCCCGGATTATAAGACGCTGGTGGTGGCGTACCGCGACGGGGCTCCGGTGACGCTGTCGGACGTGGCCGACGTGGTCGACGAGCCGGAGAACCTGAAGCTGGCGGCGTGGATGAACGAGACTCCGGCGGTGATCGTCAATATTCAGAGGCAGCCGGGCGCGAACATCATCGACGTGGTGGACCGGGTGAAAAAACTGCTGCCGACGCTGCGGGCGTCGCTGCCGAGCGCGATTGAAACGACCATTCTTACCGATCGGACGATCACCATCCGCGCATCGGTCGCGGACGTGCAGTTCGAGCTGATGCTGACCATCGCGCTGGTGGTGATGGTCATTTTCCTGTTCCTGCGGACGGTGGCTGCGACGGTGATTCCGAGCGTCGCGGTGCCGCTTTCGCTGGTGGGAACGTTCGGCGTGATGTATCTGCTGGGCTACAGCCTGAATAATCTGACGCTGATGGCGCTGACGATTTCGACCGGCTTCGTGGTGGACGACGCGATCGTGATGATCGAAAATATCGCGCGGTACATCGAAGAGGGCGAGGCTCCGATGCAGGCGGCGTTGAAGGGCGCGGAGCAGATCGGGTTCACCATTCTCTCGCTGACGGTGTCGCTGATCGCGGTGCTGATTCCACTGCTGTTCATGGGCGATATCGTGGGGCGGCTGTTCCGCGAGTTCGCGATCACGCTGAGCGTGACGATTCTGCTCTCGGCGGTCGTGTCCCTGACGCTGACGCCGATGATGTGCGCGCGGCTTTTGAAACATAAGCCGGTATCGGAGCAGGGACGCTTCTATCGCGTCTCGGAGCATATTTTTACCAGCGTGATCGCGTTTTACGGGCGCACGCTTCAGGTGATTTTGCGGCACCAGTTCCTGACGCTGATGGTGGCCGCCGGGACGCTGGCCGGGACAGTGATCCTGTTCCTGCTGATCCCGAAAGGATTTTTCCCGGTGCAGGACACGGGCGTGATTCTGGGGGTTTCAGAAGCCGCGCAGACGGTTTCGTTCCCCGCGATGGCGAAGGCGCAACAAGCCCTCGCGAAAATTATTTTGAAGGATCCGGCGGTGGACAGTCTATCGTCGTTCATCGGCGTCGACGGCACCAACACGACGATCAACAGCGGACGCATCCAGATCAACCTGAAGCCAATCGAGGAGCGGCGCATCACCGCGAGCGACATCATCCGGCGCCTGCAACCGGAGCTGGCGCAGGTGGAGGGAATCACGCTCTACATGCAGCCGGTGCAGGATCTGACGGTGGAGGATCGCGTCAGCCGGACGCAGTATCAGTACAGCCTGGAGGATCCCGATGCGAAGGAGCTGGCGACCTCGGTGCCGCGCTTCATCGCGAAAATGCAAACGCTTCCGGCGCTGCGCGATGTGGCGAGCGATCAGCAAAACGGCGGGCTACAGGCGATGCTGGTGATCGACCGGCAGACGGCGTCGCGCTTCGGCATCACTCCGGCGATGGTGGATAACACGTTGTACGACGCGTTCGGGCAGCGGCAGGTATCCATCATGTTCACGCAGCTGAATCAGTATCGCGTGGTGCTCGAAATCAAGCCGGAGTTGCAGCAGAATCCGCAGGAGCTGAAGAACATCTATATCCGTACGACGCAAGCGAGCGTGGCTCCGCCCAGTTCCAGCCAGAGCGCCGGGGCGCAGAGCGCTTCGACCGCGGGCGGCTCGGCCTCGACCCCCGCGGTGGTCGGCACCATGGGCGGCCAGGTGCCTTTGAGCGCGTTCACTCATTTCGAAGCCGGCACCACGCCGCTGGTGGTGAATCACCAGGGACAGTTCCCGGTAGTGACCGTGTCTTTCAACCTGGCGCCGGGCGCGTCGATCGGCAATGCCGTCGATGCGATTAACCAGGCGAAGGAAGAGCTCGGGCTGCCTGCCGCTATTCAAGCGACCTTCCAGGGGACGGCAGCGGCGTTTCAGGCATCGCTCAAAAACGAGCCGATCCTGATTCTGGCCGCGCTGGTGACCGTATACATCGTGTTGGGCGTGCTGTATGAGAGCTACATCCATCCGCTGACGATTCTCTCGACGCTGCCGTCGGCGGGCGTGGGAGCGCTGCTGGCGCTGATGCTCTGCCACGAGGATTTCAGCGTCATTGCGCTGATCGGCATCATCTTGTTAATCGGCATCGTGGAGAAAAACGCGATCATGATGATCGATTTCGCGCTCGAAGCGGAGCGCAAGGAAGGCAAGGAGCCGCTGGAGGCGATTTACCAGGCCTGCCTGCTGCGGTTCCGGCCGATCATTATGACGACGCTCGCGGCGATGCTGGGTGGCGTGCCGCTGGCGCTCGGGACCGGCACGGGAGCGGAATTGCGGCGTCCCTTGGGCATCGCCATCGTCGGAGGATTGATCTTCAGCCAGTTGTTAACGCTCTACACCACGCCGGTGATTTATCTTTTCTTCGACCGCGCGGCGCGGCGCGTCACCGGACGCAGCGGCGCGGGCGTCACCGTTCCTGTCGCGAATGGTCCGACACCGGAGCCCGCATGAGCATCTCCGAACCATTTATTCATCGCCCCGTAGCGACCACGCTGCTGACCGTCGCGCTGGGCCTGGCCGGCGGAATCGCCTATTTCTTTCTGCCCGTCGCGCCGCTGCCCGAAGTCGAATTTCCGACGTTGATGGTGTCGGCTCAATTGCCCGGCGCGAGTCCGGAGACGATGGCATCTTCGGTCGCAACCCCGCTCGAGCGTCAGTTCGGGCGCATCGCGGGTCTGAACGAGATGACCTCCAGCAGTTCGCTGGGAAGCTGCGCCATTACGATGCAGTTCGATCTGAGCCGGAACATCGATGCCGCCGCTCGCGACGTGCAGGCGGCGATCAATGCCGCGCGCGGCCAGTTGCCCAGCTCGCTGCCGCAAAATCCCGGCTGGCGGAAAATCAACCCGGCGGATTCGCCGATCCTGATGGTTGCCCTGACCTCGAAGACCATGCCGACGGGCGACATTTACGATGTCGCGGCTTCGATCCTGCAACAAAAACTGTCGCAGATGAAGGGCGTGGGACAGGTCTTCGTCGGCGGAGGCGCGTTGCCGGCGGTGCGCGTCGAAGTGAACCCCACGAAGCTGAATAATGCCGGACTGGGGCTCGAGGATGTCCGCGCGATGCTCGGCAACGCCAACGTGAACCGACCCAAGGGCGACTTCCACGACATCAACCGGGCCTGGACCATCGGCACCACCGATCAACTGCGCTTCGCCGCGCAATATAAGCCGCTGATCGTCACCTACAAGAACGGCGCCGCTGTGAAGCTTTCCGATGTCGCCGAGGTGGTCGATTCGGTGCAGGACATTCGCAACATCGGATTCGCCAATCATGAGACGGCGATGCTGCTGATCATCTTCCGCGTGCCCGGCGCCAACATCATCGACACGGTGGACCGCATCCGCGCCGCGCTGCCGCAGCTGCAGGCCGAAATCCCCGCGGCCATGCATATGACGGTCATTCTGGATCGCACGCTGAGCATTCGCGGCTCGGTGAAAGACGTGGAGCTTTCCATGGGGATCTCGATCGTGCTGGTCATCATGGTGGTGTTCCTGTTCCTGCGCAGCGTGCGCACCACTTTGATTCCCAGTGTGGCCGTGCCGATTTCGCTGGTGGGAACCTTCGGCGCGCTGTACCTGTTCGGCTATTCGATCGACAACCTGTCGCTGATGGCCCTGACCATCGCCACCGGTTTCGTGGTGGACGACGCCATCGTGGTGATCGAAAATATCACCCGCTATCTGGAACAGGGGATGGAACCGATGCAAGCCGCGCTGAAGGGGGCCGCGGAAATTGGATTTACAGTGCTCTCGATCAGCATCTCGCTGATCGCCGTTTTCCTGCCCATTCTGATGATGGGCGGGATTGTCGGGCGCCTGTTCCGCGAATTTGCCGTGACGCTCTCCGTGGCGATCATCGTATCGCTGGTGATCTCCCTCACCACCACGCCGATGATGTGCGCGCGGCTGCTCCGTGCGCATGAGGCGGAACGGAAGCACGGATGGATTTACAATTTGAGCGAAGGCGGCTTCAACGCGATCCACAGAGGCTACGAGCGGTCTCTCGGCTGGGTGCTGCGCCACCAGTTTCTGACTCTCGTCGTGATGCTTTCCACACTCGCGTTCACGGTGCATCTCTACATCGTGATTCCCAAGGGATTTTTCCCGCAGCAGGACACCGGCCGTCTGGCCGGAACGGTTCAGGCCGACCAGGCGACTTCCTTTCAGGCGATGAAGGAGCGCATGAAGCAGATCGACGAGATTGTCCTGGCGGATCCGGCTGTGGAGGGGCTCAACGCCTACACCGGCGCGGGCGGATTCGGCGGTGGAGGCGTCAACGCCGGACGCATGAACGTCATCCTGAAACCGCTCGAAGAACGCAAGATGAGCTCCGACCAGGTGATCGCGCGGCTTCGTCCGAGCCTCGCGAATATTCCCGGCGTGAGCATATATTTGCAAGCGGTGCAAGACCTCCGCATCGGAGGCCGGTCGAGCGGCGCGCAGTATCAATATACGCTGCAAAGCGACAACGTAAAGGATCTGAACGAGTGGGCGCCGCAGGTGTTCCGGAAATTGAAGACGCTGACTGAAATCGCCGACGTCAACACGGACCAGCAGGATAAAGGCCTCGAATCGACGCTGGTGGTGGACCGCCGGACGGCCGCCCGCTTCGGGATCACGCAGCAGAACATCGACGATACCTTGTACGACGCCTTCGGCCAGCGGGAAGTCTCCACCATGTACACGCAGTTGAATCAGTATTACGTGGTGATGGAAGTCGACCAGCAGTTCTGGCAAAATCCCGATGGCCTGCGTTATGTTTATGTCGAAGGCCCGAATGGCCAGCAGGTTCCTCTCAGCGCGGTGACGCATTATGTGACCGATACGACGCCGCTCTCCGTGAATCACCAGGGTCAGTTTCCATCGGTGACGCTTTCGTTTAATATTCCGGTGGGACTGGCGCTGGGAGACGCGGTGCCGGCCATCGAGCAGGCGCAACGAGAGATCGGGCTGCCGTCCAACGTGAAAGGAAGTTTTCAGGGCACCGCGCAGGCCTATCAGGAGTCCCTCTCGAATGAGCCGATTCTCATCGCGGCGGCGCTGCTGACGGTTTACATCGTGCTGGGCGTGCTTTATGAAAGCCTGATCCATCCCATCACCATTCTTTCCACGCTGCCGTCGGCGGGTGTCGGAGCGCTGCTGGCGTTGCGGCTGACCGGCAATGAGCTGAACGTGATTTCGCTGATCGGAATCATCCTGCTGATCGGCATTGTCAAAAAGAACGCCATCATGATGATCGATTTCGCGATTGCGGCGGAGCGCCGGGAGCATAAATCGCCGGAACAGGCTATCTACCAGGCGTGCCTGCTTCGGTTCCGTCCGATCACCATGACCACCATGGCGGCGCTGCTCGGCGGCATGCCGCTGGCGCTGGGCACGGGAGTGGGAAGCGAGATGCGGCGGCCACTGGGGATCGCGATCGTGGGAGGACTGCTGTTCAGCCAGATGCTGACGCTCTACACGACGCCGGTGGTTTATCTCTATCTCGATCGCATGCATTTGCGTTGGGAACGGTGGAGAAATCGGGTTCGCGGGATCGCTCCCGTTCCGTCTGAAGGGTATTCAGGAGATTGACTCATGCTGAGAATCGACATCAAACTCGACAATGGCGACGCCACGGTGGCGCTGGCCGGGAAATGCAACGGAACCTCGCTCGGCGAGCTGCGCCGGGCCATCGACCGCGCGCGGCGGTCCCACCGGCGGGTGGTGATCGACCTGGGCGAGGTAACCTTATTGGATAAACCCAGTCTGCAGTTTCTAGCGGCACAAACGCGAGAGGACGTGACATTGGCCAACTGTCCGGAGTATATTCAACCTTGGATTTATCGGGAGTCTTCGCAATGAGGGGTTTGGAAAAGTGGATCGCAACGGGAATGCTTACGCTGCTGGCGGCATCGTGCACCGTGGGTCCGAAGTATGTGCGGCCGACATCGCCGCCGTCGGCCAATTTCAAGGAGCCGCTGCCGGACGCGTACAAGGAGCTGACGGGATGGAAGTCCGGGCAGCCCAGGGATGACGCGCAGCGCGGGAATTGGTGGGAAGTTTTCGGCGATCCGGAATTGAACGCGCTCGAAGCGCAGATCGACGTCAACAATCAGAACATCGCGCAGTCCGAGGCGAACTATCGCAACGCGCGGGCCGCGGTGAG
>JBEKOZ010000043.1:0-14254 GCA_049521275.1 Bryobacteraceae bacterium
TTATATTTCGTGTCTTCGATATAGCCGGTATTGAGCGCCGAACCGACGGTCCGATCCCCGCTTTCCGCCCAGTCGCGATTCAGCCGGACTTTGTTCAGCTTCACGACCAGCGTGTCGCCTGGAAATGCGCCTTCTATATAAAAAGGACCCGTTTCGGGGTTTCCGCCTCCAGAGCGGTGCACTCCCTTGGGATCGACGCCGCCGGCATCGACGGTCCAGGTGCGCACGGTATCGGCGGGAAAGAGGTGGAGCACGGGAGGAATGGCATCGGAGAAGACGCGATGAAATTCCTTCGGTTCGAAGTCCAGCGTGCGGGGCGTCGCGGGCGGCTGAGCAGGACGCTTGGCAACCCACTCCACCTTATCCGTTTTACGCCACAGAGCCGTCCCCGAGATCTCGTCGCCGCGCACGACGCCTTCAAAGGTGCCGAACGCTTCGCCGCCCGGGCGCGTGGCGGTGAAGGCGAGTTTGTTGCCATCGACGGAGCCTTCGAGCTTGAGTTCGTTCAAGGCGCCGGTGAGTTTGCCGCCGTCGATCTTCAACGTGATGCGGACGTACTGGGTGTCGTCCATGAGCTTCGCGGACATTTCCCAGTCTCCGGAGAGGTCCGCGGCCACCATGGTGGAAGCGGCCATCAGAAAGCACGCAAGTATGCTGTTCATTTCATCAATAGACGAAAAAAGACGTCGAAAAGTTCGGAACGAAATCAGCGAAGCATCGGGAAAAGTTGCCGGATACGCGCCTCATCGGGTTGGACGCCGTATTCGCAAATCTCGAACGCTTCGTAGTATTTTGCCGCGTTGCCTTTTTGGGAACCGTACCATTTGATCAGCGACGCGCGGACTTGCGGGTTGATGTCGCGGGTTCGGGCGCGCTTCAACCACGCTTTGCGCTCCGCCGGATTGGCCGGAACGTCCGCCAGTTTTCCGTCGACCCAAGGGAGCCATTCGTAGAATTGCGACACGTGGGAATCGAGCGCATCGATCTTCCGATCGATGACCGAATCAATATCGACGGCGATATCGGGGCGAAACGGATTGGGACGCTGAAAAGTGTCTTCGTAATAGAGAAAAACCGGATTCTTCCGCAGGGCCGGCACTTCGGGAAGCAGGTTGGGCACCACCACCATATACGCGGCGTCCTGGACCAGAACGCCGGTGTAGCGATGGTCGGGATGATAATCGTTGGGCCGCGGCGCGAGCACGATGTCCGCATTCCACTGGCGGATCAGGCGGATGATCTGCCTGCGGACCTCGAGCGTCGGGAGAAGTTCGCCGTCGTGATTGTCGAGCACTTCGTACTCGATGCCCAGCCGCCGCGCGGATTCCTTGGCCTCGGCCAGCCGGCGCGCAGCCAGCGGAACGCCATGCGAGGTCTGGTGGCCCGCGTCGCCGTTGGTGACCGAGACGAATTTCACGGCCGCTCCGGCGGCATGGAACAGTGCCGCGGTCCCCGCCGCGCGAATGTCGCAATCGTCGGGATGCGCGCCGAACGCGATCACACGAACATTTTCGCTTTGGGCGAAGAGGATGGTCATGCTGCTCATCAGTAGTAGAAGCCTCATGTCGCTATTGTCTATCTTTAAGAAGAGACCTATGACCACAGAAAAACGCCTGCGCAGCGAGATTTGGTTTAACGACCGCCTGGACCCCGGCGAAACTGCAATCTATATCGAGCGGTTCTGCAACTACGGAATCACGCGCGAGGAGTTGCAGTCGGCGCGGCCGATTATCGGAATCGCGCAAACGGGCAGCGATCTCTCGCCTTGCAATCGTCATCACATGGAGCTTGCGGCGCGCGTCAGAGACGGCATTCGCGACGCCGGCGGAATTCCTTTCGAGTTTCCGGTTCACCCGATCCAGGAGTCGTGCCGGCGTCCGACGGCGGCGCTCGACCGGAACCTCGCCTATCTCGGGCTGGTCGAGATACTTGTCGGCTACCCGTTCGATGGGGTGGTCCTGACGACTGGCTGCGATAAGACGACGCCCGCGGGCATCATGGCCGCGGCGACGGTGAATCTCCCGGCGATCGTGCTCTCAGGAGGTCCCATGCTGGACGCCTATATTGACGGGAAACTGGCGGGCTCCGGCGCGGTGTTGTGGGAAGCGAGACGCCTGGTGGCCGCGGGAAAGATCGACGTGGCCGAACTGGTGGATCGCGTGGTGCGCACCATCCCCAGCGCGGGCCACTGCAACACCATGGGCACCGCGCTCTCGATGAACTCGCTGGCGGAGGCGCTGGGAATGTCCTTGCCGGGTTGCGCCACGATTCCCGCTCCTTACGCCGAGCGGGCCAAGATGGCTTATGAGACCGGCAAGCGCATTGTCGCCATGGTGCGCGAGGATCTGACGCCCAGCCGCATCCTGACCCGGGCCGCGTTTGAAAACGCGATTGTCGTGAATTCGGCGATCGGCGGATCGACCAACTGCCCTCCACACATCACCGCGATCGCGCGGCACGCCGGCGTCGAGTTGAGCATTCATGACTGGGAAGAGATCGGTCACCAGGTTCACTTGCTGGTGAACGTGGCGCCTGCGGGCGTGTTTCTGGGGGAAGCGTATCACCGGGCCGGCGGCGTGCCGGCGGTGGTCGGCGAATTGATGCAGGCCGGGAAAATTCGCACGGAGGCATTGACGGTGACCGGGAAACCGATGGGCGAGAATTGCCGGGATTCCCGCAGCCTCGATCACCAGGTCATTCGGGAATATGCCGCTCCGCTCAAGGAGAACGCCGGATTGCTGGTAGTTTCCGGCAACCTGTTCGACTCCGCGCTGATTAAGACCTCGGTCATCAGCGACGATTTCCGCCGGCGCTATTTATCGGAGCCTGGAGCCGAGGATTGCTTTACCGCCCGCGCTATCGTTTTCGACGGACCGGAGGATTACCGGCGCCGCATCGACGACCCGGCGCTCAAAATCGATGAAACCTGCATGCTGGTGGTCAGGGGAGCGGGTCCCATCGGGTATCCAGGATCGGCCGAAGTGGTGAACATGACGCCTCCAGGTTATCTGCTGCAAGCCGGCGTGCGAATGCTGCCGTGCATGGGCGACGGCCGGCAGAGCGGTACTTCAGAAAGTCCCTCGATTCTGAACGCATCGCCCGAAGCCGCGGCCGGTGGCAATCTGGCGATTTTGGAGACGGGCGACCTGGTCCGGGTAGACCTCCGGAATCGGTGCGTCGACGTACTTTTGACGGACGAAGAAATTCAGCGGCGGCGGGATTCGCTTCAGCCTCCGGCGTTGATCAACGACTCACCCTGGCAGGAGCTTCACCGCGCCCACACCGGTCAGCTCGAGACTGGAGCTTGTCTCGATTTCGCCGTGAAGTATCGCGATCTGGCGAAAGTAGTTCCCCGCCACTCGCATTAGCGATTTGTTTCTGAAGTTCGTGCTAGGCGTAGGGCGGACGCCCTCGTCGGCGCCGGACCCCATGGTCCGGCTCGGGCCAGCCAACGCGAATCATCGGCTGAAGTAGGGCCGACGCGGGCGTCGGCCGCGGTCCAGGGGGACCGCCCCACCCAAGGGGTTCGTCAAGAGAACACTAAAAGCTCAAGCGCCCAAGCGGCGAAACTCTTGCCGCCTGGGCGCTCAAAAAAACTCAGAAGCGCAGCTTGATGCCAAACTCCATCCAGCGCGACTGAATGCCGTTTGCGCTCGCGTACTGCGCTGTCACCACGCCAAACGAACTGGTCGATTGAATGTTCGTGGTCGGGTTCGCCGGCACGAAGTGATTCAGCAGGTTGACGGTCTGGATCACGATGGTCGCTCCAATGCGGCCTTCCTTCCAGATCCCGACATCCTTCTGGAGCGTCGCATCCAGATTCCAGAACGGGAAGCCCCGAAGCACGCCCGCGCCACCAGACTCGCCATCGATACCCAGTACCGCCGGGCGGAATTCAGCAGCGACGGCCGCCGGATTGTTGAACAGGCTGACTCCCGAACCACCCTTGGCGGGGTTGCCGGAGGATCCAACGGACGTGCCGCCGTTTTGATAGTTGTAAAAGCCTGCCGCGGAAGAACCGCCGGTGAACGGCGCGGCTCCTGCCGCTTCTTCATAATTGGCGGACTGGCCCGAGTAGATTTCGCCGAAGCTCTGCGCGTCGCCGCCGTTCGCGACCCGCTGAGGGAGACCGCCGCGCGCCGTGAACAGCGGGGCGATCGTCCAGCCGCCTACCACGCGTCCCAGGATGCCCTTCTGGCTCTTAAACCAGGGCGTCTGATAGTACATCAGGAGGCTATAGGTCACTTTGACGTCGAATGGCTGTACGCCGTACGTACCGAAGTTCTTGAAGTCGAACGGATCGGGTACGGTGATCGAACTGCTCGCCTGCACCACGCTTCCCGTTCCCAGAGCGCGGCCCCAGGTCAGGTTGGATTGTGTCGTGATGTTGTGCCAGTTGGTGGTTCTTAAGGTCAAAAACGCGGCGTTATAGCTGCCGTGTCCGTAGGAGTTGATGAAGTCGAAGGCGCCGGTTAGCTGTTGATTCAGACCCGTGCCCAGAGACTGCTCCAGCATCGACCGGCCCAAAGTCCAGCTCGAGGACTTGCCCAGATCCAGCCACATCGTGTTGACCGACGTGGTGGCGAAGTTTGCACCTT
Source organism: Bryobacteraceae bacterium (assembly GCA_049521275.1). Taxonomy (GTDB): domain Bacteria; phylum Acidobacteriota; class Terriglobia; order Bryobacterales; family Bryobacteraceae; genus Palsa-187. The sequence goes on from JBEKOZ010000043.1 coordinate 4,599, forward strand.
CGGCCTTGACCACGGCCGCCGTGCAACTTCCGGCCGAGGCGCAATAGGCCGAACTTGCTCCACCCATCGCTGCCTCGAAAAACGGCTGAGGCGTCACGGCTGCGGCGTTCTTGTTGCAGGTAACCCCAGACGCGGTGGCGCCTTGCAATCCGCAATACTCCGTGTAAACGGCTGCGTAAGCCTGGGCGAAGCTCTGCCCGCCGACCGTCGTCATCCACGGCACCGCGTCGATGTTGATCTCCTGAAACTCATTGTGGATCACCCGGCCGATGTAACCAGCCTCCACCAGCACCTTCGGCGAAATCGCCCTCTGGAGGCTGAATGTGAACTCATCCGAGTGGTTGGGCCGCAGATTCGGATCGAGCTGAGAGCCGTCGGCCGCGCCCGCATTCACCACCCCATTCTGGAGTGTGCCCGGGAAGAACGGTTGCGGAAGAGTCGGGGTTACCTGAGGCAGCGGTGCGGTATTGCCGTCCACGCCGATGCGGAACGCGGTAGTGGGTGTTGCGCCGCTCGAGCCGGCGCACGTTCCGCTCATCGTCGGACCGACGCAGGCGACTCCCTGGATCAAGCCTGGGCCCAGCAGCGGAACCAGCATCAGATCCACGCCGTTCAGCCGGCCGTAAATGCGGCCATAGCCGCCGCGAATAACGGTATTGTTGTGTCCAAATACCTTGCTCAGCAGGCCGTCGTTGAAATTCGGATTGTAGGCCAGCGACATATGGGGGCTGAATCCGCCATAGAACGTTTTGTAGGGATATTTGTTCTCTCCGCCCGCCGCGTTCCCGATGAGCGCGAAGCCGATTTCGGGCTCGTAAACCTGTCCTTCTAACGCTTGGTTCATCCGGTTCGTCAGGTAGCCTTTTATGTCGATCGGATTGCCGGCCTGATCCACCATTTGCACCTGCTTGCCGCTGAGCTCATAGGGCGGCATCGACAACTCCCACGTCACGCCGTAGCTCAATGTCAAGTGCGGCTTGATGTGCCAGGTGTCGGTCCAATACAAGTCGTAGCTGGGGATAATGCTGTGGTCCTCCGCAAACTCTCCGGGGGGATTCAAGTTCAGCGCCGCTCCGCTGCGCGTGTACGCTAACTGCGTCTGCGTGAGAATTCCAGTCGCCTGGTCGAACAGGCCGGTGAAGTTGGCCAGCGAACCCGAAGAGGCCCCCGACGGAAGTGTGTAAGCGGAATTGCTGATGCCGGCCCCGCTTGCGGCCAGGTAGGTAATCGACGTGTCAATGGTCACTCCGTTGTCGTTGCGCGAGTGCAGATCGTTGTTGCGCTGATAGGTGCCGCCGTACTGGAACACGTGGTTCCCATGGAGATGACTCAATTGATCCGTCAGATAGTAATCGTGGCCGTCCCAGAACCGCTGCCGGGTGTCCTGAGAATCGACGTTGTAGGGAATCAGGGCGTTAATCGACTCGCCGCCGATTTCAACCGCGCCGCCCAAATTCGAGAATTGCGGCAAACCGGCGTCGTCATGCCAGATCCAGAAGTTGCGCGTATAGCTGAAGTGGAGATCGTTGGTCATGTTGGGACTGATCGTCGTCGAGAGTCCCACAACCGCAAAGGATGGCTTGATCTGACGGGGAGCCGTCGCGGTGTAGGTCCCCGGAGGCCCTCCGAGAAGACCGCTCATGTCAGTCTGGTTGGACACCAGCAGGTTGTAATCGTAAACCCGGGTGCTGATCATCAACCTGTTTTTCTCGCCGAAGTCATGATCGACCCGGCCCACGATGAAGTTCGAGGTCTGAGGAAGCGCGATGGGGGCCAGAAATCCCCCTGAGTTGCCATATCCGTCTCCCGGTGTCCCCGAGGTGTAGGAGGGGTCGTTGGGTAGCGGCATGGTGGCCCAAATTTTTTGAATCAACGGGTTCACTCCGATGCTGCGGGGATCGCACGATGCTGTTGCGTTGCAACCCGCGTAAGTTGTGCCTCCGACCGTCACCGGGTTGGTATTAATGTTGTAAGGCGTGATTACGCCCGCGGTGCTGGGCAACAGGATGATGCCGGCCCGGTAAGCAGCGGTGGGCGACGCTCTTTCATCGGTGGTGACGTACGGATAGCGCATACCTTCGAAATTGGCGAAGAAGTACGTTTTGCCGCCCAGAAACTTGGGCAGGAGCGGGCCGCCCAACGCGCCGCCAAAGCGGTTGCGATGAGTGGCGGGCAGTGGCGTATCGGGAGTATGGGTGAAGGCGTCGGGCGTGTGATTGTTCTTCCAAAGATTCGCGGCTCCCACGTCGTTGGCGAAGTAGTATTCGTAGGCGACGCCGTGGTATTGGTTCGTTCCACGTTTGGTCGCGATCTGCACGGAGCTGCCTGCCGCGCCTCCGAAGTCGGCTGTCTGCCCGAGCGAGGCAACCTTGAACTCTTCGATACTCTCGACCGGAGTCGGCAGCACGCCCGTCGGAGCGCCACCAGTGGCCGACGCGCCGGCGTAGCCGGTACCCGGCACATAGCTGTTGCTCCCTCCGGACATATCGTCGCTGTTGTTGCCTCCGTCGAGCAGGGTCTTATTCTGATCCACCGCGGCGCCTGCCACGTTGCCGTCGAGCGAAACGCCGACTTGCAGACTCGCCAGCGTCTGTACGTCGCGGCTCAGGTTCGGCATCAACGTCAGCGCATCGTTTCTCATCGTCGACCCGATGGTCGCGTTCAACGTTTGCAGTTCCGCGCCCGCCGTCGCCTGCACTTCCACCGTGGTCGTGGCCGCGCCGATCGCGAGAGGAACATTCAGCGTCAACACCTCACCGACTTCCACGTGCTGACCAGTCAACCTTGCGGCGGTAAATCCTTCTTTCGTGATCGTGATGACATAGTCGCCCGCCGGAACACTGGTGAGCGTGAACCGGCCAACTTCGTTCGTGACTGTCTCACGAAGTTCGTTGGTCCTCGGATCCACTACCTTGATAGCAGCTCCTGGAATCACCGCGCCCTGCGCGTCGCTGATTTGACCCGTTAGAGTTCCGGTCGACGATTGCGCCATCGCCGACGGAGCAGTCCCCACTAATATGATCAGCGCCCCCAGCAAAATCATGGACCTTAAAATTGTTGACGGAAAATTTCTGAAGCTCATATTCACCCCTTTTGCACCCACGGAATTACAGCGGCTGGACGATCAATCGACGAGGAACAACGTCACTATGTAGCTGCTGAACGATCACTCAGCGAGGAATAATGTAACTCATGTTAAGGCGCAAAAACGTGGGCTGTCAAGGAAATTTTGAGAGTTTTAATTGGCATTTTCCCGCTCCGTTTTTACGGATGCGAAGAGCCGGAATCCGTAATTTTAAATTCGCGCTTTAAAGTCATTTTTGGTTCGCTTTAGGCGCTGATCCTGAAACTTGAATCCCGTTTAACGGAGCGTCACAAGATCCGGCCGCGCAGTTTTCCCTGCGCGATGCGGATGCTCACTTCCGAATCGGTGGGTGCGTCTTCGGGCGTCTTCACGATCCTTCCATCGTTTTCGACGATCGCATACCCGCGTTCGAGAATTTTCAAAGGGCTCAACTGCGCCAGGTGTGCATCGAGCGGCGACCATTCACCGCGCGCCCCGCTCAACCACAGCCGCATCGATTGTTTCATTTTTGCGTCCGACGCTTCGATTCTTCTACGCGCTGCCGCGAACTTCAGTCTCACGTCCAGTTGCGCCAGGCGCGACCTCGTCCGCTCCAGTCCCCTTTTGCGCCGGCCGAGCATCCCGCGAACCAGGTCCCGTAACCGGTATTCCAGCTCATCGATCCGTTGCATGCGCCGTCCGATGGTTCGATGCAGCGTCACCCGGTCGACCGCGATCCGATGCAGGGCTCGCGCCCGCATCGCTAGCTTTAGCCGGGCCGTCTGCGTCAACTTGATCGTCGACGCAGCGAGCAATTCAAACAGGCTCTGCCGCGTGCGGATCACCAGCTCCGCGGCTGCCGAAGGCGTGGGAGCCCGCAGGTCCGCCACGAAATCCGCAATGGTGAAGTCCGTCTCGTGCCCGATCGCGGAAATCACCGGAACCGCACAGGCCGCGATCGCGCGCGCCACTCGCTCGTCGTTGAAGGTCCACAAATCTTCGAGCGATCCTCCCCCGCGCGCGACAATCACCACCTCCGCCCACCCCGACCGGCTGAAATATTCCACGCCCGCCACCACCTGTTCGACCGAACCCTCCCCCTGCACTTGCGCCGGGTAAATCCGCACATGACGCCCGGGAAAGCGACGCTCGAGAATCTGCAAAATGTCGCGAATCACCGCTCCGGTCGGCGACGTCACGATCCCGAGCCGTTTCGGCAGCGGCGGCAGCGGCCGTTTCCGTGCCGCCTCGAACAGCCCCTCCGCCGCCAGTTTCTTCTTCAACTGCTCGAAAGCGAGTTGCAGCGCGCCGTGTCCCCGTGGCTCGATCGCCTCCACCACGAACTGCACTTCGCCCCGCACCGAGTACATATCGACGCGTCCCCGCGCCAGCACGGCGATGCCATCCCGCGGCTTAAATTTGAGATAACGCGCGGTCATCTTATAGCACACCGCTTGAAGCTGCGATGCTTCGTCCTTCAGCGTGAAGTAATAATGACCGCTCCCCGGCACACGCGTACCCGAAATCTCGCCCGCCACCCAGATATCCGAAAAATGGTCGACCAGCAGCCCGCCGATCGCTCCGGTCAGCTCGCTCACCGAGTAAAACGCCGGCGCCAGTCCCCAATTGATGTCGATTTGTTCCAAAGCACTACGGTAGCGCACCGCCGTTCGCTTATCGAGCCCATTCAAAATTTTTATCGACTTTTAATCAGGCACGCCGCCGGGCACTCAAGTATTATGTAGTGATGAGCACAGCCGGACGAACACCGAAAGACGTCTTGGAGTATGCCAAGAAGCATGACGCCAAGCAGTTGGATTTGCGCTTTACCGACCTTCCCGGGTTGCAGCAGCACATTTCCTACCCATTGAGCCAGTTGAAGGAAGACACCTTTGAGGAAGGCTTCGGCATCGACGGCTCCAGCATCCGCGGATGGGCCGCCATCAATGAAAGCGACATGCTGTTGATCCCCGACCCCTCGACTGCGGTGATCGATCCTTTTTATGAGACCAGAACGCTGGTCATGGTATGCGATGTGATCGATCCGATCACCCGCCAGCACTACGATCGCGATCCGCGCTGGATCGCGCAGAAAGCCGAGCTCTATCTCAAAAACTCCGGCCTCGCCGACACCGCCTATTTCGGGGCCGAAGCCGAGTTTTTCATCTTCGATAACGTCCGCTTCGATCAGAACGCGCACTCCGGCTACTATTTCATCGATGCCGAAGAAGGCCGCTGGAATTCCGGCCGCGAGCAGAACAACCTCGGCTACCGCCCCCGATTCAAGGAAGGCTACTTCCCCGTCCCGCCCACCGATCATTATCAGGATCTGCGCGCGGAGATGGTGGAGACGATGATCAAGGTCGGTCTCGACATCGAGTGCCATCACCACGAGGTCGCCACCGCCGGCCAGTGCGAAATCGATCAGCGCTTCGATACCTTGCTCAAATCGGCCGACAACATGATGATGTACAAGTACGTCATCCGCAACGTCGCGTATCAGTACGGCAAGAGCGTCACCTTCATGCCGAAGCCTCTGTTCGGCGATAACGGCAGCGGCATGCACACGCACCAGAGCCTGTGGAACGGAAAAAATCCTCTGTTCGCGGGCGATATGTATGCCGGCCTCAGCCAGATGGCGCTGTGGTACATCGGCGGATTGCTGAAGCACGCCCGCGCGCTCTCCGCTATCATCGCGCCCACCACCAACAGCTACAAGCGTCTTGTCCCCGGCTACGAAGCTCCGGTGAACCTGGCCTATTCGCGCCGCAACCGCTCGGCCGCGGTCCGCATCCCGATGTACTCGGCGTCGCCCAAAGCGAAGCGTGTCGAATTCCGTCCGCCGGATCCTTCCGCGAATCCGTACCTCGCCTTCGCGGCGATGATGATGGCCGGTCTCGACGGCGTCTTGAATAAAACCGATCCGGGCGAGTCGCTCGACAAAGACATCTACGATCTGACGCCCGAGGAGATGAAGGCCGTGCCCTCTATGCCCTCGTCGCTCGAAGAAGCGCTCGACTGCCTCGAAGACGATCACGCATTCTTGTTGAAGGGCGACGTGTTCAGCGAGGAGCTGATTGAAACTTTCATCGGCTACAAGCGCAAGAGCGAGGCCGACGCCATCCGTCTGCGCCCGCATCCCTACGAGTTCGCACTCTATTACGATATCTAGAGGGTGCCCGGCGCCATCTTACAAATCAGCATTTCCCGCGGCGGCTTGCCCAAGCGGGCGATCCCTCAGGCAGACGTGGGACCCCTCGGCATCGCCGGTGACGATTACGATCACCCCCAGATTCACGGCGGAGCGCGCCAAGCCGTCCTGCTGATCTCCTCTGAAGCGATCGAGGAGCTGACCGCCCTCGGCTTTCCTCTTTATCCCGGCGCCCTGGGCGAAAACATCACCACCGTCGGCGTGGACCGCGCACAATGGCGTACCGGTCAGCGCTGGCGCCTCGGCCACGTCATCGTCGAATTCACCAAGGTTCGCGCCCCCTGCGATACTCTGACCGTTTACGGACCAGGCATCCAGAGTGCCGTGTACGACGCCCTGGTGAAGGCCGGCGACCCATCCTCCCCACGCTGGGCCCTGAGCGGTTTTTATGCCAGCGTCGTGCAACCCGGCACGATCCGCCCGGGCGATCCGATTTCGCTGCTCGATCAGGTTTCGTGATCCCCAAATGAAAAAGAGGCGGGAGCCTAAGCTCTCGCCTCTCCAAGCAATCGAAATCGCTTTTAGCGAACGCGGGCCGGACGAATTGCGAAGAACGCGACCATCGATAGCAACCCGAGCAATCCGATCAACGGAAACGCGGATGCCGTCTGCGGCAACTCTGCCGGAGCCGGTGCCGGCTGTGGTTCGGGAGCCGGTGCCACCGCTACTTCCGCCGCTGCCGGTGCAGGAGCAGGCTCCGGAGCCGGAGCAACTTCCGCCGGGGCAGTATAAGTGCTCGCCTCAAGCGTTGCAGAGTTTCCACTCTGATCCGTGGCGGTAACTGGAGCCGTCTTGTATTCTTCCGCCGAAGCGGCAACTACCGTTGGTACCGGCATATTAACCACAGCTGCAATCTGCGCAGACATGTTCTTCGGATACGCGAATTCCTGCCCGAAATTGTCGCCAGGGTAGAACCACGCACGCATGGCGGGCGGCTGCCCGGCCGGAACTTCCCAGAATGTGAACTCGGTCTTACCGGTGGGCCGGATCCGATAGTTAGGAATCGCCAGTATTGTGGTGATTATGTGATCGTTGCTATCGAATACCTGCACGATGTGCCGGTCCGAAGCGGAATCAAGCAGCTTAAATGAATAAGTGCCCGGTTCCAGCACGATATTGGGACCGCAACATTGGGGAAGTTGAATCGCTTCCTTGACGGTTAAGATGGTTTTCTTGTCCCACCCATCTGCCTTCGCCATGGGAGCCAGGCTCACCAATCCCGCAAAGCACGTTAAAGCCGCGAATCGTATTGAATTCTTCATTATCCTTACTCCTCTAAAAAGTGTTCCGACGTTTGCCACTGATGGGCTATGCAGATCGATGGCCAAAGGCCTAAGTCATGCGCAGTGTGTGCGCAAACTCACTCCAGTGCATGGAACCAGCAATTGTTGCCGCTGGGGTTTGCAAAGTTTACACGATGTCGAAAACGAATGCTTTGGAACGAAAGTTGCTAATCGGTATCTAACATAGTGGCCATGATTTCCGCCAGGTTCGTTGCCCTCACTTCGCTGCCACTGAGTTTGCTTTCTGTTCGCGGCCAATCGGTAAAAGAAAAAGAGTTTACACTCACCACTCACGTGGAGCTCGTTCTTTTGGACGTCAGCGTGAAAGAAGCCAAGGGTAAATATTTATCCGGCCTGAAGAAGGAGAACTTCCGGGTTTTCGAAAATGGCAAACTGCAGGACATCACGCAGTTCAGCAACGAGGATACGCCCGTAACCATCGGCTTGGTGCTGGACGATAGCCGCAGCATGCGGCCCAAGCGCGTCGAAGTCGTCAATTCGGCGCTGGCCTTCGCCGATTCCAGCAACCCGCGTGATGAGATGTTCGTCACTCATTTTAACGATCGGGTCCGCCGTGGATTGCCCGCGGGAACCACCTTCACCGACGACGCGGAGATATTGCGCCAGGCTCTTTGGAACAGTCCCGCCGAAGGCATGACCGCGCTCTACGATGGCATCCTCGATGCCTTGCATCAGTTGGAATCGGGCACCCAGGAAAAAAAGAGCCTCATCATCATCAGTGATGGCGGCGATAACGCCAGTGTCCATCACTTCAAGGATGTCCTCGACGCCGTGCAGCTCACCCGCGCCATCCTCTATTCAGTCGGGATCTACGATGAGGACGATCCCGATCGTAACCCCGGCCTGCTCCGGCGTCTCGCCGGTATCAGCGGCGGCGTGGCCTACCTCCCGCAGAATCTTTCGGAATTACCGGACGTCTGCCGCGGCATCGCCAAAGACCTTCGCAATCGTTACTCCATCGGATATGTTCCTGTCAGGGTCGGCAATCAGAGTGGCTTGCGGACACTTAAGGTCTCCGTCGTCGGACTCGGAGACCAGAAGCTTGAAATCCATGCACGCACCAGCTACTTACTCCCTGCCCAGCCATGAAGCTGAAAGTCGTCGTGCCGCACGCCCGTCGCGTGGCTCAAGTTCTCCTGCTGCTCACTGGCATCATCTGTCTCGGAATCTATAGCTACTCCTACCTCTACCGCATTGCGTTTCAGTTCTATGAAGGCTGGCGATTCGATCACGAAACGGAGGAGGCTGCGCCAGCCCCCGCTCAGAAGCCGTCCGCTCGGCCCGTCGTATTGCCCGATCCGGACCGGAGCGCCCCACGCACTCCAACCTCCCTTTCAGCCAGCGTAATCGGCCGCATTTCGATACCTCGTCTCCATCTTTCCGCCATCGTCGAGGAAGGCGTGGACGCCACCACGCTTTCAAGAGCCGTAGGTCATATCCCCGGAACCGCTTTGCCAGGTGAGCCGGGAAACATTGGAATCGCCGGCCATCGCGATACCTTTTTCCGTTCGCTCAAGGACCTCCAGCCACAAGACAAGATAGACTTCACAACACATGCGGGCCGCTTTCACTACTTTGTCGAGTCTCTCACCGTCGTCGAGCCAACCGACATAAGTGTCCTGAACTCAAACAAAGGTCAGGCTTTGACTATAGTGACTTGCTTCCCCTTCGAATACATCGGAAACGCCCCCCGCCGCTTCATCGTCCACGCACTTCCGCTATAGAGCCGCGACCATCGGGAGCGGTCCATCGGACCTTTGCAGCAACTCTTCCGTCAGGCGGCTGTATCCCCGCGCTAACGAGCCACGACCGCAGGAAGCGGTTTCCGCGTCGGCGCCGCCGTTCTTCAAGTCACCAGAGTCGGCCCATCCAGCCCGAACCTCTTCTTAATCTCCAATAAATCATGCGCCACCTGCGACAAAGGACTCAGCGCCATCCCCAGGTCATCATCAATCAAGTCTTTTTGAAATCTCTCCAGATAGAGTCTTAGCGTAGCTCCCTCCGTCCCTGTGCCTGACAACCGGCAGACTATCCTCGACTTTTCGCTGAACACCAATCGAATCCCGCTGTTCACCGT
>JBEKOZ010000044.1:0-14232 GCA_049521275.1 Bryobacteraceae bacterium
CAAGCGGACAGATCGTGTGCTACCGACACCGTGGTTCGGATGGCCTAGACTTTGGTTTCTTGCCGCTGTAAGATGCGTGTCACCAGAGGCGCTGCGTGTTTTTATGATGTGATCCACGCGCCAGGTCATCCGAAGGAGCTCGACATGGAAAGATTCCTTGCCTTCGTTTGTCGGCTACTCGGAAGTTTTCCAGTTGGAAGTATAGTCGGCATCTCGCGGAAGTGACGCACGAACTTCCCAGAGAAGTCGCCGATAATGCTACACATCAGGCGGGCCGAAAAACCCGAAACCAAGCGAGGCACATCCGCGCGAGATGCCGACTATACGACCAACTGATTTCTCCTGGCCCAAGCGAATTGAAATTGGACCGCACTATACGAGATGGGACCGGGCGCGGCGCGCTACTTCCGACTTTGCGTTACGGCGCGCTGCTGACCATAGGCTACCAGTGCTTCAAAACGCGGATCTTCGCGGAGCGAATTGAGATCGGGATCCCTTTGAATCGCGAGACCGCTTGCGGAGTCCAGCCCGTGATCCATGGCGTCGCGCAATGCCGCGATGGCCTCTTCACGCCGGCCGCGATGAGCCAAGATGCACGCAAGATCGTAACCAGTGCTCGCGGCGTCCGGATGCTCCGGTCCGAGGACGCGACGCTGAGTATCCAGCGTTGCTCGTGCCAACTTCTCGGCCTCGTCGTACCGGCCCTCTTTCTCCAGGGTCCGAGCCAATTCATCGGCTGTCGTCAGAGTGTTGGGATGCTCACGCCCAAGAACCCGGCGTTGAATCTCCAGCGTCTCACGCAGCAAGCTCTCCGCTGCGGAGTATTGGCCTTCCCCTCTCAAAGTGGCTGCCAGACCACTCATGGTTCCCAGCGTATTCGGGCGGTCAGGTCCAAGGACGCGGCGCTGAATCTCAAGCGTCTCGCGCTGCAACAGCTCGGCTTCCGGATACCGGCCCATTTTCTGGAGGTTTCCGGCCATAGCCTGCATTGCCCACAACGTGTCCTGGTGCTCTGGTCCCAGAACACGCTGTTTTGTGGCGAGCGCTTGCCGCTGCAACTCGAGCGCCTCGGCGAGTTGGCCCTCGGCGACCAGCGTATTAGCGAGATTGTTCATGGACCGGAGAGTATCCGGGTGCTCCGGTCCCAGAACACGGCTCTGAAGGCTGAGTGTCTCTCTCTGTAGCTTCTCCGCTTCCGGGTAGTGGCCTTCCTGCGACAGAGTAAAGGCGAGATTGTTCATGGCGGTCAATGTGTCTGGGTGTTCCGGCCCCAGAATACGGCGCCGAACGTCCAACGTTTCCCGCTTCAACTTTTCCGCCTCGGAGTAGTGGCCCTCGTGGCCAAGAGTAGCGGCCAGATTGTTCATGGTCTTCGCCGTCTCGGCATTGTCCGTTTTGAGAACGCGCCGCTGGCCATCGAGCACCGCCCGCTCCAGTCTTTCCGCCTCGGCGTAGTTCCCCTCCCGATCCAGCGTCCAGGCCAGGTTACTCATGGACCGTAGTGTGTCCATATTCTGCGCGCCAAAAACTCGCCTCCGGGTATCCACTGTCTCGCGCTGCAGCTTTTCCGCCTCACGCGCATGGCCTTGCTGGTTTAGGATCCACCCCAGATCATCCATGGACCGTAGCGTGTCCGCACTCTCCGGCCCGAGGACGCGGCGCCGGATCTCTGCCGAGCGCCCAAACAGCAACTGCGCGCGAGGAAAGAGCCCGAGATTCTTATACACATTTCCCATGACGTGCATCATCTCTGCCTGGAGTTCCGGGTCGTGGGCCAGTCCTGAGTCGATATCTCTTGAAGCTCTGTCCAGAATCTCCCGGGCAGTGACGCTGTTCCCGCGCGCCTCGCTCGGATCCGACACATGGAACATTCCCTCCATGAATCCGGTGACCCGGTTGGCTCGATCGCGCTCGCGCGTGATGCGCCGTAGCTGAAACGATTGCATGCCGGTAAACGTGGCCAGTAGCAGCACTAATCCCGCGGCCACGGTGACGCCGAACGGATGGCGCCGGACGTATTTCCGGGCACGATAAACGGCAGTCGCGGGACGGGCCAGGACTGGCTCGTGGGACAGATGCCTGCCGAGGTCCGCCGACAACTCGGACACCGTTGCATACCGGCGGCTCGGATCCTTCTCGAGCGCTTTCATCGTGATCCAGTCCAGATCGCCGCGCAGCAAACTCACCAGTTGCTTTGGCTCCGCCCTGCGCATACCGGCGGTTGTCTCCAATTGTTCGCCATCCGCACCGACCCGCGTGCTCGGACGAACCGGCTCGTGCTCCGAGACCATTCGCTCGATTTCCCTCCAGGGACGATCGCCGGCTTCGAAAGGACAATGGCCAGTCAGAATCTCGTACAGCAAGACACCGAGCGAATAAATGTCGGTCGCGCTGGTCACCGGTTGACCGCATACTTGCTCCGGACTGGCGTAGTCCGGAGTCATGACGCGCCAGTCCATGCGCGTCACCAGGGGCGCATCCAGGCATTCCGGATTGAGCAGTTTCGCGATTCCAAAGTCCAACAGCCGGGGAACACCTTCCTTGGTGACCAGAATGTTGCCGGGTTTCAAATCGCGATGGATCACCAGATTCTGGTGCGCGTACTGCACGGCGGAGCAGACCGTGCGAAACAAACGCAGGCGGCTCGCGATGGAAAGCTTGTTCAAATCGCAATACCGGTCAAAGGGCAGGCCTTCCACATACTCCATCACCAGGTAAGGCAGGCCAAGTTCCGTGCTGCCGCCATCCAGCAGCTTGACGATGTTGGGGTGGTCCAGCGCCGCCAGCGTCTGCCGCTCGTTACGAAAACGCTCGAGGACCTGATCGGTACCGATCCCTGGCTTGACCATCTTGATCGCCACCCGGCTGCGATAGTTCTGATCGTCGCGCTCCGCCAGATAAACGACCGCCATCCCGCCATGCCCAATCTCGCGGACGATGCGGTACGGGCCGATCTTCTCCGGTGGCGCGGCGCTCCCGGATTCGTTGGCGGCCAGTCGGCCCATCAACTCCAGTGCAGGCGACTCAATGAAACGCTCCGCGGGCTTGTCGAGAACCAGCAGGGACTCCACCTCGCGTCGCAGCGCTTCGTCATCCCGGCAGGCATGTTGGAGAAATTCCGCGCGGCGGCTCTGGTCGAGTTCCAACGCGCGGTGAAACAAATCTTCGACCCGGCTCCAGAGTTCATGCTCCATGTTCAATTCGCCTCGCTCAATTCCCGCAGGAGCCAGACCTTGGCCAGCCTCCAGTCCCGCACCACGGTTTCCACCGAAACCCGCAAAACTTCCGCGGTTTCTTCGATACTCAAGCCGCCAAAGAACCTCAGTTCCACGACCTTGCTCTTTCGCCCATCCACGGCGGCCAGGGCATTCAGCGCATCATCCAGGGCCACCAGGTTCGCATCGGGTTCGTTGGACACTTCAGGCGCTTCGTCGAGCGACAGATGTTGCCTGCCTCCGCCCCTTTTTTTGTACCCGCGCGAGCGCGCAAAATCCACCAGAATGCGCCGCATCAACTGCGCGGACACGGCGAAAAAATGCGCCCGATCCTTCCAGTCGATTTTTTGAAAGTCCACCAACTGTAGATAGACTTCGTTGACCAGAGCGGTTGTTTGCAAGGTGTGGCCGGAGCGTTCGCCGGCCATGTAGCGCTGGGCGATTCGGTGCAGTTCGTCATACACCAGAGGAGTCAGCTTTTCGAGAGCCCGCTCGTCTCCCGTGGACCAGGCCTTGAGCAGTTGCGTGACGTCATGGGTCGAAGGCAGATCCATCCAAGCCCCGCGCGGGTACACTACAGTATACAGCCGACCGTCAAAAGTCAAGCTGTTGCGAGCAGCTGTTCTCCCCGAGCGGCGGTACATCCTTTTTCGACTTTCTTACCACGCCGATGACTATTTTGCCCCGGTTTTCCCGCCTTTCTGTACAGAGGTCGATAGACAGAACCAAATTGAGTCTACTGCCTACCGGAGGAGCATATGAAGACATTTCGCAAGACAGCCACGGCCCGAGCGATTCAGTTCATTCTCATCGGCGCCCTGGCCGCGCTTCCCGCCGCAGCGACATCCATCTTTTATAGCGTCAGCGCCGTTGCCACCGGTTCGCTCGGCGGTACCTCGTTCACCAATGAGCTCGTTACCTTTACCCAGGTGACGGATACTACAGACATCGCCGACTGCCCCAGCGAGACTTTTCCGTGCGCCCCGAGTGTGACTGGCAACACGGTCACGATAGCAACTGTGGGCACCGTGACGATAACCGGCGATACGTTTTTCTTCGACAACGGCATCAATGTGTTCGGGATCACAAACTCAATTGGCTCAGCCCTTCTCGCTGCGGAAGACAACTCCCTCGCCACCTACAATATGCTGACCGATTTTGGACCGACAGCGTACGATCTCTGCAGTTGCAGCGCCCCGTTCTCGGGTTTGGCGACCAGCGGCGGTTCACTGACACTCAGCGCGATCGGGACCACCGTGACGGCTGAGGCCGGCACGCCCGCATCCTCCGGAGTTCCGGAACCGGGCTCGCTTGAACTGATGCTGCTCGGCGGAATCGCACTCGCTGCAGGTCTTTGGCGGCGACGCAAGAACTTGCCGATACTGCGCGAACCGGCGGGAAGAGCTATCCGGCTTGATACTCTTTCAATTCCTTTGGAAGATCCCGTGGCTCGGCAGGATTGATAAAAGTCCCTCATACTAAAGAGCATTCGTTATTCAGCGCCACGACGAGGCCACGAGGACAACCGCCCCTGTTCTGGAGTGTAGTTCACTTAGCCGGATAACGCCCATTGCGGAGAGTGGTGGCCGGAATCTCGGTTCGCAAAACGCCGTATAACAGGGTCCACTTTGCCGCCTCTCAACTTCCGGCATTGGGGGATTTGTTGCCAGGAATCCGAGCCAGCGGCCTGCGTTTGCAGTTGGGTGTATGCTTTTTTTGACGCACTTCAAGCTCTAAAAAAGGTAGCTGCGCTCGCGTCTGCTGAAGATCGCCTGGAACCCGACGTTCCTCCTGGCCCCGAGCGAGGCGGCCTTGAAACTACTGAGTTCATCACGTGGCAGGACACCTCCGGAACGGTGATCGGCCGGTATCACCTGCTGCAGAAAATCGGCGAGGGCGGCATGGGCGAGGTCTGGCTCGCCGAGCAGAAAGAACCAGTCCGCCGCCGCGTGGCTTTCAAACTAATCAATGCCGGGATGAACACCCGCGAAGTGATCGCCCGCTTCGAGTCTGAACACCAGGCTCTGGCCCTGATGCACCACCCCGCAATCGCCAAAGTCCTCGACGCCGGATCTACGCCACAAGGCGCGCCCTACTTCGTGATGGAATACGTTGCCGGCGTTCCCATCACCAACTACTGCGACAACCACAGGCTTAACACGCGCGAACGGCTGGAGCTGTTCATGCGCGTCTGCGATGGAATCCAGCACGCGTATCAGAAAGCCATCATCCATCGCGACCTGCTATCGACGCGTCGCGGGGCCGAATCATCGAAACACGGCTTACGCAGCCGGGACGCCCGGGCTGGTCCCGAGCAGTGAGGGCCGTTATGTCGAAGCCAAGCCACTCATGCAGGAATCGGTCCGGATCGACAGCAAGAACGGGGGCGCGTCCGATATCATCCTCGCATGGTACAACTTTGCCTGCGCTGCAGCGCTCGTGGGCCAGAGCGATGAAGCCCTCGACTACCTCCGCCACGTCATCGACGCTGGACTTCGTCCCTCCGACCACCCCGAGAACGACAGCGACTTGAAATCCCTGCGAGCCAACCCGCGCTTCACCGCCATGGTACAGGATTTGCAAAAACGCGCCGGCGTGCCCGCCGCGGTTGCACCTTTGCGGACTGTTGACTACAAGGTGGCCGAATTCGTCTGGGTCCCCAACCGAATCGCCGAAATCATATGCACCCGTTGCAAGCGCTGCGATCTTTTCAAGCAGGAGCTTCAACGCCGACCGTCGCAAGCACGTCGTTGATTGCAAACGGCGAATTCACCGGCACTCCTACGCAGAATATTCTCTGGCGGCGTGTTCGGACTCGACCGATGCATGATCTGGCTGGAACACCCGCGATCTGGTTAGGATCGCTGCGCGCCATTGATGATTGTTTCTGGCGATTTCGGTTGGGGACCCGAACATTCGCGGCCACCTCGTAGTTGACACGCGGGGACTGAGTGGGTCGTAGAAATCCATGGCTTGGAACGCCAGCACCAACATCTGAGGTGACTAACGAGGCGCGACTCGCGGATCGAGTAACATAAGCGGGTGGCGACCGAACCGGAAAAGTAGCGCCGGGACGGTAAGGTGCAAAGCATGCATTACACTTGAGGAGAAGGATCGCAAAAAATGGAAATCCGGACTGAAGCCGTAGCTGAGGACAGCTCCTCACAGCCATCCCGCGAGCGCCGGACGCGTCGCCAACTGCTGACGGCCGGAGCGGTTACCGCGGCCGGAGCGGCGGGCGCAGCCGGAGGCTACGTCCTGCATGCTAAGCGTCCGCGCTGGCGCAACCCCGCAGCGGAAGCCATCCCCGAATTCGCCCGTCATGCTGCCCTGATACGCCAGCGGCAGTCCAGCCAAACGCTCGAGACCGTGGCCTCCCTGCGCCGCAAATACCAGGACCCTGTTTTCGGCAAGGCGCGCGTCTGGGATATGATCGAAAAACTCGGGCTGTGCATCGACCCTAGCGATGATTCCCTGATGCTCACAAGCCAGCACCTGCACGTCCAGCAAATTCTAGAAGGCATGGAGCGCGACGGCGTTGGGGACCGCGACCTTTTGCTAATCGCGCTGCTGCACGACATTGGAAAGGTAATGATGCTGGCCGGTGAGGTCCCCGAGCATGTGGTCGGCTACATACACCCGATGGGCGAACCCGCTCATGGCGTGGGACTCGACCAGGTGATGTTTCAGTTCGGGCATGATGAGTTCGCTTACTCGCGTTTGAAGGACCACGTGCCCTCGCACATCGCATGGACCATCCGGTATCACAGCGCGATGACCGGCGCGATCCGGCCCTTCTGCAGCCCAAGCGAACAGGCGGTCCTGGATAATTACCACGCCCGCTTCCAGCCCTACGATCTCGCGCGGAAATCCTACAGCCATTTGCCCCGCGTGAATCTGGCGAAGTATCGCGCTCTGATCGAGGATACCTTCCCGCAGCCGATTCTATTCTGATGCGGGGATTCCTGAATCTCTGGGCGCAGGCTCCCGCGTGGGCCCAGGAGAGTCTGTCCTGGATCGGTCCCCCGGCGGTTCTGGCGGTTGCTGCCTTCCTCTTTCCGCGCCATGCGCGCGCCGTCGCCGCCCATTGCGACCGGGCGCTTGCTTATCTCGCGCGACGTCATCCCGCTGCGGCCGCGCTGCCCGTAGTAATGGCCGGCGCAATCGTGCTCCTGGCCGACGGCTTCCCCCTACCCCAGGTTCACGACGAGTTCAGCTACTTGCTAGCGGCCGATACCTTTGCCCATGGCCGCGTGGCCAATCCCACGCCACCCCTGTGGCAGCACTTCGAGACCTTCCACGTCAGCATGCTCCCGACCTATGTCTCCATGTATCAACCGGGCTCGGGACTTGTGTTGGCGGCGGGCACGCTCTTGTTCGGACATCCCTGGTTCGCCATCTGGCTGACCGCAATCACCCTAGCGGTGGCGGTACGGTGGGCGGCTGCAGCCTGGCTTCCCCCGCGCTGGTCACTGGCAGCCGGCTTGGTGGCCGCAATTGTCGTCTCATCCGGCTATTGGCTCGACAGCTACTGGGGCGGTGCGCTCCCGGCCACCGGCGGGGCTCTGGTCCTGGGCAGTTGGCCGCGGATGGTCCGACGGCCGTCGCTGAAACTGGGGCTTGCGATTGCGGCGGGCGCTGTCATTCTGCTCTACACCCGTCCGTACGAAGGCGGCGTATTATGCCTGGCTGTCGGCGTGGCGATAGTCTTGGCTTTGGCGGCTGGCGTGCGATATAGAAACCTCTCCCGGCGCGCCGGCCCCGCCGCTTCTGCTACCGGGCCGAACTCGATGCGCACGGCTTTGCTGGCCGCTGTTGGCGTGCTGGCGTTGGGAGCGGGATGGCTGGGCTGGTACAACTGGCGCACCACAGGCAGCCCACTGCTTTTACCTTACGTGCTAAACTTTTCCACTTATCATCACCGCAGACTGTTCGTCTTCGGGTCTGACCGGGAGTCTCCGCCCGTCTACCGTCACGAGGCCTTTCGTAGACTGTACTCGGACTTCTATTATTCGCGGGACGCTTGGCGTGCCTGGCGCCGCAACCTCAATTTCTATGGCGCTTCACTTCCGGCGTTAATGATCCTGGCCATCCCGTGGCTCGTCCGCTACCGCCCGAGCAGGGCGCTGCTGGCGGTTGCCGCAGCCGTGATCGGTGCGGCCATGCTCACCGTCTATTCGTTTCCTCACTACCTTGCGCCTGCAACTGCCGCGTTCGCAGTTCTTTCCTTGTATGCATTGCGCTTGGCCGGGACCGTGAGTTGGAACGGGCGGCGGCCGGGCCGTCTTGCAGCGTATTCTGTGCTCTTAGCTTGGATCGGGGTCAGTTCGGCGAGGGGTGCCGCCCGGTTGATCCGGGACGCTACGCCGCCCGCGTGGGTGCGCCAGCGGCAGGAGATCGCCCAGACTTTAACGGCATCCGGCGGACGCCACCTCATTCTGGTCCATTACGGGCGAGACCACGACGCCAACCGGGAGTGGGTGTACAACGGCGCCGACCTCGGTCCGCGGACGCCGGTGATCTGGGCTCGCGCTATGGACGAGGACTCCGATCGACGGCTGCGGGGCGCCTTTGCGGATCGGACTGCCTGGCTGCTGGAAGCCGAACCGAAACCTCAACTCCGGCGACTTCGCTGACGGCGATGCGGGCCGGACTACCCCGGTTTGAGGATATCGGGAGCAATTCTCTCGGCTCAATCGGGTTCTGTTGCAAATAGCAGTACGACGATAAGCGGCAGCATGAGATTGTCCGAATTCTACGCAGCGATGCCAAAGAGGTGATGAATAAATTGGCGCTGCGCAATCACGTCTCCCTTGTCCAACCATCGAACCTGCCCCTTCCGAATCATATGCATTGCCTCGTAGCCTTCGATCGTCCTCCATTGCGCCTTCTGGCGACCGGAATCCGAGGCTCGCGGTAATGCGCTTTTTGATGAAGCGGTGATCCTGCTCAATGATGTTGATGCCCATCCACGTTGACAACCCGTGGCCGGTCCGCTGCCCGATAAATGCCAATTATCTGGCGGCTGCCTTGCGTGAGGGCTTCCCAACAAGCCGACCAACTCCGGGCACGCGCTGCCCGGCGCACAACCACGGTTTGGGCGTTACGCGTCAAAGTGCGACAACATCCGGATACGCCGTAACCCAGGCACAACCCGCTGTTGATGGGCTAGACTTAACTGCATCCTACAAATTCCGCTTTCTGTGGGCGACAAGTTCGGACCGCACGAGGTCGCCGCGACGGTCGGCGCTGGCGGCTGAGAGGTGTACAAGGCCTCTCCGGAAGAGCGTAGTGTTCTAGCAAAGTGGGAGGGTCTGGCGATGGAGACGACAAGTCGGAAGGTCCTCACCCCAGTCGCGGTTGTTTTCCTGCTCGCACCGGCGTCCACGCTGACACTCGCCATCGACGCGCAGGCCGACCGGATGGAAAACGCATTCACAGAGTGGGTCGGCAAGCATTCGGTCGAAAGCGCAAACCTTGTCATCGTTCGCGACGGCGCGATTCTCGGAACTGTTGGCCGCGGCAGGCTCGCGACTTCCCGCCCGGTGGGAGTCGCGAGTCTTTCGAAAGCGATCACGGGCGTCTGCATCGTCAAGCTGGTCGAGGCCCACAAGCTTCAATTCGATGCCGACCTCGGCGCGGTCCTGGCTGGTCGGTTCAAGCGCCACCCACCCAGGGACCAACGCGCTCAGACCATCACCATCGCCCAATTGCTCACCCACACTAGCGGGATCACCAACGATCCATCCCAGGGCATCGCGTTTAATCAGTTCCAACCCTTCGACAAGCCGTCCATGGACAAGCAGTTCGATGTGGCGCTTTCGGTCCCGCTCGGTAACTCGCCCGGCTCTAGATATTTCTACAACAACATGAATTATGCGGCGCTTGCCGTCGTCATCGAGACTGTGACCGGCGAGAAGTACGGGGACTATTGCGGTCGAGAAGTACTTAAGAACGCTGGAGTGAACGACGCGACGCTCAAGTGGGAGTGGGCCTCCAGGGGCGCCTATGGCGGATGGAAAATCTCTCCCGAGGGATACGCAAAGTTTCTGGACTATTTCGATCCGTCGCAGAAGCTTTTGAGCACTCCGCCGATCGATTGGCCCAGGTTCGATAACCGCGCCGGCCGCGGCTACAGCATCGGCACGAACACCCGGAACGGCACCGATTTCTTTCATTACGGCGATTTCACGTGGAGCAATCCGAGAGCAAGTTACGGCGCCTATTATGCGATGTGGCACCAAGGTGTCCGCTTCGTCGTAACCTATACGCCGAATATTAGTCATGAGCTGGTTGACGAACTCGACGCCGCGTTGTACCGGGCCGCGTTTCAGTAAGGGTCTTGGCGGAGCGGGATACCTGGTGGATACGCTGGCACAACGGCTGCTAGACTGACGTCGCTCTTTCGATTGTGCCGGTCGGTCGGCTACACGGAAGTTGGGTTTTTGCAGCTCCTCGAACTTTCCGCCAGACGCCGACGGATGCGCCGTGATTCAGGCACAATCATCTGTCTGATCAGATACTCTTAACTGGATCACGCATTGTGCCTCTTTCATCCGGCGACAAACTCGGGCCGTACGAAAGCCCGCCAGTACCGGATCGGCCGACACTGTGCGACCAGGCAACTGGGTATTGAGCCCTGGCCAAGGATTTGCGGCTTCTGGGTAATGCGCCGCAACTTCAATCTGTGTTCAGAAGGGCCACCCAGCCTATGCTCAATAGACTCTTCCTGAAGCGCGAGTTGTAATAATCAATCCACCAAGTCGTCTTAACAACTAGGACATCAGTTGAAACACTATGATCTTGCCCGAAACGCTACTTCACGATTTGCGCTATGGCCTGCGCATGATGATCCGGAACATCGGGACAACCTCCGTCACGGTCTTCGTGTTGGCGCTAGGGATCGGAGTCAGTACCGCCGCGTTCACGGGTTTCAAGGCAATGGTCGCGCGGCCGCTTGACGCCCAGACTCCCGCCGAGATGGTCAACCTCGCGCTAAAGCGTGACACCGGTGCGCCCCAATCCTCCTTCAGTTATTCCGACTACGAATCGCTTCGGGATTCACTCACATGCTTTAGCGGCCTCATCGCGTTTCGTCCCGCACAACTCATCTACTCGGAGCTTGGAGGCACGAAGAGATCACGCGCGCCCCTGGCCGGAAACGCCTTGGGCCGCCTCGGACTCTTACGTCAAGGTGTCGGTAGTGCTGAGTTTGCCACCGTGTTCGTTGTCTCGGAGAATTATTTCAGCGTTCTCGGAGTCAAAATGCTGGAAGGTCGGGGTTTCGAATCGATCGGACTTGCTGAGCTTTCATCCAATCCGCCGGTCCTCATCAGTGAGAACTATTGGCGCAAACGATTCGGCGGAGAGCGTACCGTCATCGGCAAGACGATTTACCTCAGTGGCGCCGCCGTGACAGTAGCAGGCATCACGCCGCACGATTTCGCCGGCACGGGAATGGGCGCACCCGCATTCTGGCTGCCAATCAGCGCCGAACCTCTCGTTCACGCCGGCATGCAATGGCTGAAGGATCGGGAGAACCAACAATACCGTCTCTTTGGACGCCTGGCTACAGGGCATCAGTATGAGCCAGGCACAGGCGCAGATGAATCCGATTGCCGAGTATCTGCGCTCACTACACAATCCCCGTTCCGAATGGGCGAAACCAGCTACAGCGTTGGTCTGGCCGGGCTCTCCGTTTCCACTTCCCTTGAAGGAGTACGGAGGCCTGACCACGGCTATCTTGTTCATCATGGCGGCAGCCGGAATGGTGCTTGTCGTAGCCTGCGCAAATGTCGGAAGCCCCAATTGGCGCGTGCGCGATCCAGGCAAACCGAGTTGCGGACGCGCATGTCCCTAGGCGCGAGCCGGATGCGGCTGATCCGACAATTGGTGACGGAAAGTGCACTGGTTGGCACGCTGGCAGGCGCGGTTGCACTCTTCTTTACCTGGGCCGTTCTCAAGGGCGTCACCTACATCGTCGTCCTCCGCACGCGGGAAGTCGGCATCCGAATGGCGATTGGCGCTCGGCAGAGCAGTGTCCTCGGTCTGATTCTGCGGGAAAGTGCCCGGCCCATTTTTGCTGGACTGATCGCTGGAAGTATGCTCGCGGCGGGAGCATCCTACTTAGCGCGCGGTCTGCTGTATGGGTTGAACGACGTTGATGGGGTTTCAGTGGCAGGCGTTTCGCTCTTGTTCCTCATCGTCGGATTGCTCGCCTCCTACCCACCGGCTCGCCGAGCAACGCGTATCGATCCCCTGGTTGCGCTCCGGTATGAATAAGATCGCTCAGCCCTCGGAAGGATCAAGCGAATCAGACTGCCCGTTAGCGGTGTTCTGGGATATCAATCCCCAATCAGTCGACTCAACGCCACTAATCCTGGCGATACAAACCAAATGGCCGAATTATGCCAGGTCGTCGGGAGTGCTGCGCGGGCCAGTTAATCTTCCGGATCAGGAACGATGAACGGGGTAGTGTAAAGTTACGTCGCCACGGGTCCGGAAACGCCGTTCAGGGAAGCGGCCCGATAATGTGCCACATCAGGCGGCTACTGCGTACGACCACTCGACGTCTGGCCCTCCACATCCGATCATCCCTCACGGCCACTTAACAGAGAGAGCGTAAATCTCATCCGTCCCGATATCACGGGTCAGCAGCACGGATCCATCAGGGGCAACTCCAAAATCAGTGCCGCCGCCGAAATGATCGACCCGGCGCAAATCCTTAATCTCTAACACGGTTTCCTTGTGGCCGTCGGCTAAGCGGATGCGCGCGACCTTGTGGTACGGGGCTTCGGTTCCCTCACAATAAAGATAAATACCATCAGAAGACCCCAAGGCATTCGCGCAGGTTCCCGTCGCCAAGTCGGACCATTACTCACTTTGTGGATCGAAGACTACTCCGGTCAGGTTGCTCCGTGCCGCGACCAGCTTGTTGGGGGTAGACCAGAAGAGCGGCATTTTGTTACACCTTCCCGTTGCTCAAATCGATTTTACGCATTCCATATTCGCCCGTCGGGGATGCCTGGATGAACACGAGCGCACCACCGTCCGGGGACCAGGCAGGAGCCATGCCGTGCTCAATGAGCATACGCGGCATGCCTCCCTGCATACTCACTTCGTAAAGGTCGGGGTGTCCCTGTTTCCCTGCAGAGAAAGCCACGCGAGAACCATCCGGCGATATATCCGAACCAAAACCGCGCAAAAGCGGAGGGTAGGAGAGCTGCAGTCGGTCGCTTCCATCTGCACGGCTCCGCCACAGCGCGTTATCGGGATAGGAATTATAGATCACCCATTTGCCATCGCGTGAGAACCGAATATCGAACGCCGAGATTCCGCCCAGAAAAGGGAGGAACTGTCGCGCAGTGGCGTCATAGTGGACCAACTCGCCGTGCTGCGTGCGCCCCTCCGCAAAGATCCGTTCGCCATCTCGGCTGAGAACAGGCCACCGATATGAGAGAGGACCGCTCGTAAGCCTGATCGGCTCAGCCTCCCGAGAATGGAAAAACCCGGCTTTCTCCGGAAGCGCCCACAAATCCAACCTTTCGAGGCTTCCCGCCTGGAACATAAAGTAACGGCCGTCCGGCGTCCAAGCTCCGATGCCGACGTTGCCCCTGTCGTGCCCCCAGTCTTTCAACATTTGGTGGGTCTTTCCGGTGGGAACATCCAGCTCCCAAAGTGTAAACAAGAATGTGCTCATATCCAACACACCGAAGCGGATGCGCCGGCCATCTGGGGAAATGGCAAGAAACGTTGAAATGGGAATACTGCCTACCTCGGCCAAAATCCGAGAGTTCGATCCGTCGCGATTGGCCGCCTTTATGCTCTTTCCGTCCGCATAGGCGAAATGTTGGCCATCCGGGAAGAAACACGCCACGGTATTCGTCTTCAAATCGCCGAGCGGGCGAGGAGCCCCGGCTGGAAGAGGCAATCACCAGAGCGGAGTCGGAGGAGGCCACGTACCAAGCAAGAGACCCAACGCATCGGGGGCAATCGCCAAGGGCCATGGGTTGCTAAC
>JBEKOZ010000045.1:0-14183 GCA_049521275.1 Bryobacteraceae bacterium
GTGACGCGCCCTTACTTCCGCCGGCTCACATTGCTCGCGCGCGAGCACGGACTCCCGAAACTGTCGATGGGGATGTCGCACGACCTCGAAGCGGCCATCGAGGAGGGCTCGACGCACGTGCGCATCGGCACCGCCCTGTTCGGTCCCCGCAAAAAGGAATAGCGTGACCGTAGGCTTCTTTTCGCCGCTGCCGCCAGCGAAAACCGGCGTCGCGGATTACGCCGAAGCGCTGCTCCATGCTCTTCAAAAACACGGCGACGTGAAAGTCGGCGAACCTGACGCGGACGTCGCGCTCTATCACATCGGCAACAATCAGCTGCACGCCGCGATTTATGACCGCGCGCTTGCCGTTCCCGGCGTTGTCGTTCTGCATGACGCCGTGTTGCAGCATTTCTTCCTTGGCCGCCTCACGCGCCAGCAATATGTCGACGAATTCATATTTAATTACGGCGAATGGTCGCGCTCGTCGGCCGAGGACCTGTGGAAGCATCGCGCCCGCTCCGCCGCCGATCCGCGTACCTTCGCCTGGCCCATGCTGAAGCGCATCGCGACCACCGCGCGCGCGATCGTCGTCCACAATCCCGCCGCCGGCCGGATCGTCCGGCAGCACGCGCCCGAGGCACGCGTCATTGAAATTCCGCATCTCTTTGTTCCCCCGCAGACGCCGCCCGAAGTCGACACACTACGATTCCGGCGCGAGCTCGGACTTGCGCCTCGAACGCTCTTCGTAGGCCTGTTCGGTCATCAGCGCGAATCGAAGCGCCTGCCCGTCGTGCTCCGCGCGCTTGAACGAGTGTGGGCTTCAGGCGGTGTGAATCAAACGGACACGCGTCTTCTGATTGCCGGTTCCTTTGCCTCATCGGATCTGGAGCGTGCGCTCAAAACGCGGTTGCCGGATCCGCGCATCCTTCGCGCGGGTTACCTTCCCGACGCCGATTTTTGGCGTTACGCCGCCGCCATCGACCTCTGCGTCAACCTCCGGTACCCCACGGCCGCTGAAACCTCCGGCATCGCCATTCGCCTGATGGGCATCGGTAAGCCGGTCGTGTTTTCGGACGGCGCGGAGATCGCGCGCATTCCCGAAAACGCGTGTCTGCGCGTCGACACGGGGCCCGCCGAGGAAGAACTTCTAGCCAGCTACATTGCCTGGCTCTCGCGGGATCGAGAAGCCGGGGAAGAGATCGGACGCCGCGCCGCCGCGCACATTGCGTCCCATCACGGTCTCGAAACCGTGGCCTCGCTCTATTGGGACGAGCTCAAAAAAACGTGAGCGGTTTCGACTCCGTGCCGACCCAGATCGGCTTCGTCGGGTCTTCCCACGGCCCCTGAGCCACCAGGTGCGGACGCAGCACCAGCAGAACTTCGTCCGTGCTGCGGTTGATCGCGTTCGAACGCAGCAGACGCCCGATCCAGGGAATGCTCGACACTCCGGCGATTCCATTGATGGTATCGCCGTCGACCGTATTCAACAGGCCCGCGACCACCGCCGATTCATCGTTTTTCAAGCGCACCTTGCCGGTATACTTGCGGTCGGAAATCGACGGATTGCCGTTGGCGTCGGCTGATCCCAGCACCTTGAACTCAGAGCTGATGTCGAGCGTCACTTCGCCTCCTTCGTGCACCGAAGGAGTGATCTTCAACACTAAACCCAGGTCCACGAAATTGATGGTCGGCGGCGCGATCAGCCCGGAGGCTTGACCCGTGCCGATCGCGCTCGTGCTTCCTCCCGAATAACTCGCGGTCACGAGCGGATACTTCTCGCCGACATGCAACTCCGCCGCCTGGCCGTCCAGCGCCACGACCTGCGTTCTCAGGATCACGTCGGAGTCTGACTTGGAGAAAGTCGCTATCACCGCCGAAGCCGCGATGCCGATTCCAAAAAACGTCGCGCCGCCGCCGAAAGTGAGGAAGGAAGTGAAGCCCGAAGCCGACGCGGCAGAGGTCCCTGAATTGCCCAGCAACGAGCTGAAATTGATGATCGAGGACGAGGACGGCAATTGGAGCCCGTAACCCAGCGACGACGACTTGGTGACTTCCAGAAACTCGACGTCCACCTCCACCTGCGCCCGCAACCGCGACAGATTCAGGAACATCGTGCGCGCCGCCGCGATTTTCGACACCTGGTCCCGCATATAGACCACGCGCTTCACCGGATCCAGGCTGAACTTGCGAATTTCCAGCGTCTGCGCCACCGCCGTCATCATCTCCTGGGCATCCTGCACGGAAATGCGCTCGGGAACTGGAATTGCGATGGCCATCGCCGGCATCATCTCCGTGCGTTTCTGCGCCGTATCCCGCACCATCAGCGCCAGCCGCTCGTTCACCGGAACCAGGAACGAGTTCGAGAGCGCCTCCAGCGTCCGCAGCGCATCCCCAAAGCTCACATCCTCAAGCCGGAATTGAAATTTCGGCGGCACCTGATAGTCCGCCTCGAACACCACCATCAGACCGTAAGCCGCCATCACTTTTTCAACGACCGCTTTGGGGTCGCCCGTCAGATCGAAGCTTTTCAGCCCCTCGGGACCCTTCAGCCGCGGCGGCATGCGCGCCGTCCGCGCCTCCAGCATTTCACCATCGGTCAGCGGCTCCGCGTCCATCCCGCCCGCGTCCAAGCCCAGAGCCGCGCGATCCTGGCGCGTCCTCGCCGACATTGCGGCGTCGGCCTGCATGGCGGCCTTGCGCATCGCGAACTCGGCGTTCGAAGGCTCCAGCGCCGCCGCCCGCGCATACAGCAGGAATGCGTGAAACTTGTCGCCGGCCTTTTCCGCTTTTTGCCCGGCCTTAAAGAGCGTCTCCGCGAAGTCCTCCGCCGGACACATCACGCCAGCCGCGCACAATAAGGCGAATGTCTGGAGAAACCTCACCATATAGAATGACGCTCTACGGGCCGGCCGTGTGCAGCTTAAACTTCGCCGCCATTTCCGCCGATAGACCCAAGGAAGGAACTTACCCCTTACACCATGGCAACTTTCGCGCCAGTCCGCTCCGCGTTCAACCCCGCGATCCCTCAGGATTTCAAGGAGTTAGGCATTTCTGAAACGCTGGTTCTCGATCTGATGCTGCGCCGCCTGCTGCTCGAAGGGTTTTCGAGTATCGCCGGCATCGCCAAGTCCCTTCGCCTGTCTCACCGGATCGTCGACATCGCGTTCAAGCACATGCGCTCCCAGCAGTTGGTTGAGATCAAGGGCATGATCGGCAACGATTACAGCTTTACGCTCTCCGCGGCTGGCAAGCAGCTCGCCGGGGAGCGATTCCAGATTTCGCAGTACGCCGGAGCGTGCCCCGTGGCGCTCCAGGATTACCACAACGCCACCAGAGTGCAATCGGCCAAAGTGCATGTGGATCGTAAAACTCTCCGCGCCGCCTTTGACGACCTCATCGTCACGGACCGCATGCTGGACCAGCTTGGCCCCGCCATCATTTCGCAAAATTCGATTTTCGTCTACGGCCCCACCGGCAACGGAAAAACCAGTCTCGCCGAGCGTATGCTGCGCGTTTATAAGGACGCCGTGCTGATTCCTTACGCCGTCGAAGTCGACAACCAGATCATCAGCTTATACGATCCCGTGGTGCACCAAATCATCGAATCCGACGACGACGATATCGATGCGCGCTGGCTGCTGTGCAAGCGCCCCTGCATCGTCGTAGGCGGCGAATTAATTCCCAGCATGCTTGAGCTGCGCCTCGACGAATCCTCCGGCATCTACGCCGCGCCGCTGCAAATGAAGGCCAACAACGGCATCCTGATTATCGACGACTTCGGCCGCCAGCTGATGTCCCCGCGCGATCTGCTGAACCGCTGGATCGTCCCTCTCGACCGCCATGTCGATTACCTCACGCTGCGCTACGGCGTAAAATTCCAGGTTCCGTTTGAACTGATGGTGGTCTTCTCCACCAACCTGGAACCAGCCGACCTGGCCGACGAAGCGTTCCTCCGCCGCATTCATAACAAGATTTATGTGGAAGCAGTCGACGCCGGCAGCTTCGACCAGATCTTCACCCGCGTCGTCGCCTCGCGCAACATTTCAGCCGAGCCGGACAGCGCCGAATACCTCCGCAAGCTCTGCCTGCGCGAAGGCCGCACGGAACTCCGCGCCTGCTACCCGGCCGACATCTGCAACATCCTTCTCTCCATCGGCCGCTACGAAGGCCGGGGCCCGATCATGACCAAGCCCGAGATGGAACGGGCTGCGTCTCTTTATTTCGCCAAAAGCTAGTGTATCGAGTTGTTGGTTCGCTGAAGTAGTTTGCGCCCACAGGTGGCGCGAGCTTTAGCTTGCCGCGTCGGCTTCAGCCGACGTACTCGCTTTGTCCCATCAGGCCGGACATCGGCTGAAGCCGATGAAGATCGCAGTCTCCCCGATCTTTGGGCTAACCTAACCATAGCTTCCGTCGTCTGACGCTTAATTGGAGATTTGCATGCTTGACGCCTTATTGCAGGACCTCCGCTACGCGATCCGCGCGTTGCGCTCCAGCCCCGGCTTCGCCGCCGTCGCCATTCTGTCGCTTGCCCTCGGTATCGGGGCCAATACCGCGATTTTCAGCCTCATCGACTCGGTCATCCTCAAGACCCTGCCGGTCAGCCATCCCGAGCAGTTGCTCCAGATCACCATGGGCAAGCAAACCCACTACACCAACCCGATCTGGGAACAAATCCGCGACCGTCAGGACGTGTTCTCCGGGATCTTCACTTATGGCGGCTACCGCTTCAACCTGGCGGCGGGCGGCGAAGCCCGGTATGCGCAGAGCAATTTCGTGTCGGGGCAATTTTTTGAGACGCTCGGTTTGCGGCCTGTCCTCGGCCGAATGCTTTCGACGGCTGACGACAAGCGAGGCTGTCCCGGAACCGCGGTCCTCAGCTACGGCTTCTGGCAGAAAGAGTACGGAGGCCGCGCCGATGTGATGGGGAAGGCCATCTCGCTCGACAATTATCCCTTCGAAATTCTGGGCGTGCTGGAGCCTGGGTTCACCGGCGTCGACGTCGGCCGAGCGATAGACGTTTATGTTCCGATCTGCGCAGAGAAGATCATTAACGGCGAAACCAGCATGCTGGACATGCGTAGCGCGTGGTGGATTCAGATCATCGGCCGTCCAAAACCGGGTGTTTCCGCCAGTCAGGCGACGGCGCGTCTCAAAACGCTGGCGCCCGAAATCTTCAAGGCCACGCTACCGCCGAACTGGCCTGCGGATGAGCAGGCCTCCTATCTGAAACACACCTTCGACACCCAGGCCGCCGCCACCGGTCTCTCGAATGTCCGGCGTCAATACCAGCAGGCGCTCATGATCCTGATGGTGATCGTCGGCGTGGTGCTGTTGATTGCCTGCGCCAACGTGGCGAATCTTTTGCTCGCCCGAAGCGCCGCGCGGCAGCGCGAGATCGCGATTCGCATGGCGCTCGGATCCGGGCGCGGAAGGCTCATACGCCAGTTGCTTACCGAAAGCCTGGTCCTGTCGCTCACCGGCGCGGCGCTGGGGATCCTGTTCGCGCAGTGGGGCACGCGTCTGCTGGTGGGATTCCTCTCGGGCCACGACGACAAAGTTTTTCTCGATCTCAGTATCGATGCGCGAGTGTTGGCGTTCACCGCCGGCATAGCTGTTCTCACAGGCCTGCTGTTCGGCCTGGCCCCGGCATGGAAGGGTACGCGCGTGAACCCCCAATCCGCCATGAAAGCCAATTCGCGCGGAGTCATTGAAGGCTCCCACTTCGGGCTCGGCAAGGCGCTGGTAGTCGTGCAGGTCGCGTTGTCTCTGCTGCTGGTCGTCGGCGCGGGACTGATGCTGTCGACGTTCTTCAAGCTCGAAACGCTCGACTCCGGCTTCAAGCGCGAACACATTCTTCTGGCGAGCGTCGATCTGCGCAACGGGCACTATCCTGGGGAGCGGCGCGCGGCAGTCTATCGGGAGATGCTGGAAGCTCTGCGCGCACTTCCCGGTGTCAGCTCCGCCAGCGCCTCCGACATCACGCCCGTCAGCGGCTCCGCCTGGGATGAAGATTTACAGATTGAAGGCTACACCTCGAAGGGCCGCGAGGACACGTTGGTGTACTTCAATCAGATCACCGACCGCTTCTTTGAAACACTCGGGACAGATGTGGTTGCGGGCCGCGACTTCAACGCGCACGACACGCCGCAGTCGCCCAAGGTCGCCGTGGTCAACCAAACCATGACGAAGAAGTTTTTCTCCGGCCAGAATCCTATCGGCAAACACTTCCGCATGGAGGACGGCAACAAATTGGGCGACCCGGTCGAGATCGTGGGAATCGTCAAAGATGCAAAATACATCTCTTTGCGTGAGGAAATTCTACCCACCGCCTACGTCCCGGCCAGCCAGGAAGAGAAGCCGCGGGAAAGTCGAACTTTCGAGGTCCGTAGCGCCATCGGCACGCCTACGGCTTTGATCTCCGGCGTCAAGTCCGCCATCGCCCGTGTCAACCGCGATGTGTCGCTGCAATTCACCACGCTTGCCACCCAGGTCGATGAATCGCTCGCGCGGGAGCGCCTCCTCGCCACGCTTTCCGGATTCTTCGGCGGGCTCGCGCTGGTGCTCGCCATGATCGGCCTTTACGGCGTGATGTCTTATAACGTGGCGCGCCGCCGCAATGAAATCGGCATCCGCATGGCGCTCGGAGCCGAGCAGTCGCGCGTCCTGCGCATGGTGCTAGGCGAAGTAGCCGTCCTGATCGCCATCGGTTTGGTGATTGGCCTCGGCGCCGCGATCGGAACCACCCGCTTCGTCGAAAGCTTTCTCTACGGCATGAAGCCGAACGATCCCTGGACGCTTTCGCTATCCGCCGGAGTGCTGGCGTTGGTCGCGGCGCTCGCAGGATTTCTCCCGGCGCGCCGAGCCTCGCGCCTGGACCCGATGGCCGCGCTTCGCGAAGAGTGAGCGATCAGGCGACGGCTTCCAGACTCTTTAATTTCGCCGCCAGAGTGGTGCGCTTCAGGCCGAGCATCTCTGCCGCCACGGTTTTGTTCCCGCCAGCTTTCTTGAGAGCGTCCTCCAGAATCTGGCGTTCGATGCGGCCTACTGTTTGTTCGAAGTCGTTCGTTTGAATGGTGCTGCCGGGGGCGCTGCGAGGCGCTGACGCCGCGGACAGAGGGAAGTCGGAAGGGTGGAGCACTTCGCGAGCCCCGCTGAGCGCCACTGCCATTTCCACGACGTTTTCCAGTTGGCGGACATTTCCCGGCCAGGGACAATTCTTCAGGCGCTCGATCGTCTCGGGCGCGAAGCGGCGGGTCGGAATGGCTTCGAGGCGACAGATCTTTTCGATAAAATGGTGCGCCAGCAGCGGGATATCCTCGAGGCGTTCGCGCAGCGGAGGCGCGGCGATGGGGACCACGTTCAGGCGGTAATACAGGTCTTCGCGGAACTTCCCCTCGCGGATTTTTTGCACCAGATCCACGTTGGTCGCGGCGATCAGGCGTACGTCGACGCGAATCGTTTCGGAGCTGCCGACGCGCTGAAACTCGCGCTCCTGCAAAACGCGGAGCAGCTTGGTCTGGATCTCCAGCGGAAGATCGCCGACCTCGTCGAGAAATAAAGTGCCGCGATGAGCTTGCTCGAAACGGCCGACACGATGCTGGATGGCTCCGGTGAAGGCGCCTTTCACGTGGCCGAAGAGCTCGGCTTCCAAAAGATTTTCGGGAAGAGCGTTGCAGTTCACGGCGACAATGGACTGCTGCGCGCGCGGGCTCGCCAGATGAATGGCGCGGGCTACCATTTCCTTGCCTGTTCCGGTTTCGCCGGTGATGAGCACGGTGGAGCGGCGGCTGCCGACCAGGCGGATCACTTCGATGGTTCGCATGATGGCGCGGCTGGTGCCGACGATGTGTTTGCGCCACGATTCGCCGGAGAGATCGGCGGCCCGCTGGCTGCGCCGGAACTCGACGGCGGCGTCAATCACGTCGCTGGTATTCGTGCCCGAGGAGGCGACGTCATGCGCACCGAGTCGGATATAACGTACGGCATCGGCGACGGACGCGGCCTCGTCACAGATGACGATGGGTGTGCCGGGGATGACCTGGACGATCTGGTCGAGAAGTTCCTCGATACCGGAGCCGGGGGCGCGGTCGCGACTGCCGAGGCAGGGATCCTGAATCACCACCACGTCCACGGACGAGGCTTTCAACTTTTCGACAGCCTCGGCGATGGAGTCGGGGCTGACCCAAAGAACGCGGGGCGGATCTTCCGTCGGAATTTGCCTCACCCCCATCCATCGGCAGTGAGAGGCGCGGAAATATCTAGGGAGTTACCTAGCCCGTGCTCTAGTGGAAATATCTTCCCGCGAGATCTGGATCGGCGGCGACGGCCTTGCTCCACACCTGGTTCGCCTCGTCTTCCTTGCCCGCTGCTTTAAGCGCGTGGCCCAGGTTCAGCAGGGCATCGGTGAAGTCGGGCTTCTTATCGACCGCGAGTTGATAGCACTCGGCGGCTGCCTTGTGCTCGCCCGCGGCTTGGAGCAGCAGGCCGAGGTTGTAGGAGAGCTCGACCGAGCGCTCGCCAAGCGCGGTGAGCTTCTGGTGAAACTCGAGCGCTTTCTGAGTATCCTTGCGCTCGATCGCGATGGCGGTGAGGGCGCGCAGAGCGTCGACGTTCCTCGGCTGGAGGTGGAGCACGCGACTAAAGGTATCCCAGGCGGCGTCGAGATCCTCGAACTTCCAGCAGGCAAGCCCGAGGTTGAGCAGCGCCTCCACCCAGTCCTTCCTTTTCTTGAGGCAGGTCTCGAAGCTGTCGACCGCACCGGCGAATTCGGCGCGCTGCAGTTGCAGAAAGCCTAGTCGAAATGCCGCGTCCTCCCACTCGGGCTTCAACGCGACCAGTTTTTCGAAGAGTTTTTCCGCTTCGTCGGAGTTGCCTTCGCGCTCAGCGAGAATGCCCAGGTTCCACAGCGCGCCGGGCAGATCCGGTTGTTGCTCCAGAACACGAGTGTACGCGTTACGCGCTCCGGCGAGATCGCCGCGTTCCTGGAGGATGACGCCGAGATTGGCGGCGGCTTCCGGCGCGTCCGGACGAAGACGGGAGGCTTCGCGATAGGCATTGCCGGCCTGTTCCAGGCGTCCCGTTCTTTGATAAGCGATGCCGAGGTTGAACCATCCTTCGTAGGAATCGGCGGCGGCTTTCACCAGTTGCGAGCAATGCTGCACGGCGGAGCTGTAATCGCCTCGCGACAGCGCGACCGCGGCGAGTCCTTTGAGAGCCTGCGGCGATTGCGGACGAACTTTGAGCAGGCGCTCGGCGAATTCCCTCACCTTACTGTCTTCCTTGCGGGCGCTCGACAGCGCGATCAGATTGACCAGTAGCTCCGCCGAGTTGGAGTTGGCGGGCAACAGCTTGCGATAGAGATCGCCCGCTTCGTCGAGCTGGCCGAGCTGGTGGAGCGCAACCGCTTTGCCGAACAGGGCGCGATCCTGATTGGGACTTTCCTGAAGGCTCGCCTGGAAACTTTGGAGAGCCTCCTCCGTTTTGCCGAGCTGCAATTGGCAGAGCCCCAGGCCAAGCTGGGCCTGCCAGCGCTTCGGATCGAGGGAGAGCGCGGTCTCGAACGACTTCGCTGCATCCGCGAACTTGCCCTGACGTTCGAACACCAGGCCCAGGTTATAGTGCGCCGTGCGATGCTTCGGATCGAGCTCGATCACCCGCGAGTAGCTGCGCGCAGCGTCCTCCCACTTCTGCTGTTCGAAGCGGAGATGGCCGAGACCGGTCTCGACCTCGACTGGATTCTCCCCCTGGCTCAAGGCGCGCTCCAATTCCTTGACGGCTTCGTCGAGCTTGCCGTCGGAGGCAAGCTTTACCGCCGCGGAGAGCGCACTGACCTCCGCTGGACGCTTCTTTTTGGCTGGATCGGCGGGCGCGCTATCGCCGCGCATCAGCCGCTCTACCAGTTCATCGTCGATGAAGAATACTGTCTCGTTGTCAGCCATCAGTCCATCTCCCTATTCCGTTGTTATCTTTTGACGACGAGGGGCAGGACACTCATGCCGCCTTTTAGCGTCGCTACTTCGCCACGTTCGCTGTACAGCCCGACGCCGCCTGTTTTCACCTGGTCGTCGGTCCATTCGTCTACCTTTTCATCCTGCACATAGGTGGTGAAGCGATCCCCCACCGCGTCAAATCGAATCTTGTACATGGTGTCGCGCCGCACCTTCATGGGCAGAGGAATCTGCGCGTGGGCCTGCTCTTCGCCATTGACGACGGCAAAACGCACCAAAGCGACGGTCGGTTCGAGGCCCGGCTTCACGATCTCCAGCTTGGTGACATAGAAATTCCTGGGATCCGCCGCGCGGAACACCCAGCCAATTGCCTTGGTTTCGATCTGGCCCTGCATCTCGATGCGGTAGTCGGTGAGCGTCTGCGAGGATCCCAGGATGGATATTTGCCTGGTGCGGCGCACGCCCGGATCGGCGCCCCAGTCCGTAATCCAGCCCGCATCGCCTGCCGGCAGGGGCGATCCGGTGACCAGCGTGCCGCCGTTGGCGCGCGTGACCGCTGCTCCGCCGCTCTTTGAAGAATAGGCGATCACGCCGCCGAGCCCGGCCAGCAGGACAACTACAATCGCGATCTTTGCAACCACCGGCAGCCTGCCCCAGAAACCGGGTGACGTTTGAAAATTGAGCCGGGGCAATCCCAGGTCGCTCGAACCAGGATAGGGTGCGCCCAAGGGCGGCGGCACGAACGGCTCGGCTTCTTTCGACGGTTTTACTTCCTCTTTCGGCTTCAATTCCTTGGCCGCGGGCGGCGTCTTCAGCGCCGGTTTGACGCCAGCCTTAGCGTTTGCCTTAGCATCTGCCTTAACATCTGCTTTAACGTCGGGCTGACGGAGTTTCGGGTTCACAGGGCGGACCGGCGCAGGCGCGACCGAAGGCTTCCTCGGCTCGCTCTTCGCCGCAACCGGCGCGGGACCCAACGTCATGACGGGCCGCAGGGGCAGAGACGTCGATCGGGGCACCTGCACCGCGATGGAGCTCGATGCCGACGAATATACCTGCACCGTTTTCGCTTTGCCGGGTCCGACTCCCTGAAGCATCAGCGGAAGAGGCCTGGTGGCTGCCTCCGGAATGTCTGGGACGCGCTCGGCCGGCGGTTCGACCTGTTCCATCGTTTGCTCGACTAGCTCGCCAGCTAGCGGTTCGGCCACCTGGTCGAATTCGGGCGCCAACTCTGTTGCTGCCTCGACGGGAGCTTCCGGCTCAGGCTCCCGTGCGAAAGGAATCTCTATCGCGGGCGGTTCCTCGACGGCAACGGCGGCGCCATTTTGCGATCCGGTTACCAACGTGGGTTGCCGGTCCGATTCCGCTCGATCGGAGAAGCCGGTGGTTTCAAAAGAGAGCCGGGCCAGATCGCCGAGCTCTGTTCCGCCCGCGGAGAATCCAACAGGCGGCTCCTGCCAGAGCGCCGCCGGCGTGCCGGGCGGTTGAGGAAAAAATAAAATGTCCATGGCTTCGCTCGAAGTCTCCAGTCCTGTTTCACCACTTGGCCTCAATTGAAACTCGACGATGGGAGCGGTGCGCACAAAGTCGCGCACTTCCAGCCGCCGTTCACGAGAACCATTGGCAGTGTAATTCCAGGCTTGTTCGGACGGCTGGAATGTTACCGGTCCTGCCGTCTCCAGTTGAAAAGTATCCTGGCGCCCGTTTAAGGGTCCAAAGGCGTGATTGGGAAGCTCCGCCGCTGCTCCCTGAAAGAACTCCATGTCCGGAACAGATGACACCTGTGCGACCGCCAGCACGGGTGCCGGCCGTTCCATCAGGAATCCGGCCGCGCCTGCCGGGGCGGGCGCTTCCATCTCCACCGGCGCGCGTTCGTTATCGGCCACCTTAGCGGCTGAAACCTCGACAGCCACCGCCGTCTCCGCGCGAACGGCTGCCGGGGATGACGTTTCGCGGTATGCCGGCTTGGCCGGGGGCGGCGCCGCGGGAAGCTTTGGTGCGTTCTTGACGAGTGTTTCCTTGGCCGGCTCGGCCGGAACCGAAGGTTTCAGAGCGGCGGCAGGCTTGGCCGGCTCGGCCGGAGGCGCGTCCACGGGAGGCTTCGCCTGCAACAGGCGATTCAGTGCAAGCTGGTTGTACTCTTCCTGATATCGCTGCCGGTGGGCGTCGGAACAGAACTCGCCACCCCCGGTCCAACGTTTCAGGAGGGCCAGTTCCTTGCCGCAAAACAGACACCGCATGTTGACTAAGATCGTCCCTTCTCCCTTTATGCTAAAGGGCACTCTTACTTCTTTCCATGCGGTAAAGCACTTATAGAGCGGATTTGAGGTAGTCGCCTTAGCGGCTCTTACGACAAAGACCTTAGGGGGTATGCCGTTGCCTAGTGTACCTGGGAGGCTAAGGAGCAGCGTGAAATTCCCGCTGTGAAACAGCACTTCCGTTCTCTGAAAAACCTGAGACCCGTGGCGCTGCTTAGCCTCAATCGGTCTCCAACCCGCCCAGGTATTAAAGTTATTTCCCTAACAGACGATAGTCAGTGTGCTTGCGCTTCGTGCTCAGCGCATTAAGGTTCCTGGCGGCGAATACGGTTCCGTTGAGCACTTCTGCAGACAGTCGGGGAAGGTGAAGGAGAGTAACATGGCAAAAGGTGAAGCGCTCAAAGCCCACATCGAGGCTCTGCGCACTGCAATTCCAGAACTGAAGGGTGTGCTGTTGGCGTCCAACGAAGGACTTCCGATCGCGCATTCGTTTTCGAACGGACAGGATCCAAACCGCGTCGCGGCGATGGCCGCCGCTGCGTCCAGCCTGGGACGCCGCATCAGCGACAGCATGAGCGCCGGCACGTTGGGCGAGGTCTCGATTCAATCCGAGGAAGGCGCTCTGTTCGTCTATTCGGCGGGAACCAAGGCGGTCCTGGCGGTAATCAGCCCGCAGGGTGGCAATGCCGGTCTGATCCACCTCGAGGCGCGCTCGATCGCCAAGGATATCGGGGACCTATTCTGAAGCCGTCAGTTCCGTTGTTGAAGTTTTAGAGTCCTTCAGCTTGCGCGCGGCGGCCCGGCCGGCGACCCGTGCGAGCTCCTCCTCTGGAGCCTCGCGCACCCGTTCCAGGCTGCCGAAATGGCGCAATAATTTCATCACCGTCTTCTCCCCGATCCCGGGAATCCGATCCAGTTCACTGCGCATGCGGCTCTCATTGCGCCTCGTTCGGTGAAAAGTCACTGCAAAGCGATGCGCCTCGTCACGCACCATCTGCACCAGGTGCAGCACGGGGGAAAACCGGTCCAGAACGATCGGTTCTTCTTCCTGCCCGTAGACGTAAATCCACTCCTCGCGCTTGGCGATCGATGCCAGCGGCTGATCAGTAATTCCCAGCTCTTCGAGCGCCGCGGCGGCCGCGTGCAGTTGCCCCAGTCCTCCGTCCACCAGCACCAGGCCGGGCCGTTCGACGCCCTCTTCTTTCAGCCGGGCATACCTGCGGCTGATGACTTCGTGCATGGACGCAAAATCGTTGTTGCCCTCCACCGTTTTGATGATGAACTTGCGATAGTCGGCCTTCTTCATCCGCCCGTTTTCCCACACCACCATGCTGGCCACTTTATCGGTTCCCTGGATGTGCGAAATATCGAAACATTCGATGCGGCGCGGCGCGTTTTCGAGCCCCAGAGCGTCCTGCAACGCCTCCGAAATCGCCTTCGATGTCGGCTTCAGCACCCGGAACCGCTGCTCGAAACTGTGGCGAGCGTTCGATTCCACCAGCTCCAGCATCGCTTTCTTCTGCCCGCGCTGCGGCGTATGAATCTCCACCTTCCGGCCACGCTTTTCCGATAAGAAATCCTCCAGGACCTCACGCTCCTCGAACTCCACCGGCACGTGAATCACCGCCGGAACATAAGGATCGTCCAGGTAAACCTGTTTCAACAGCGACGAGCAAAACTCGGCCGCATCGAACTCCCGCACGTCTTCCCAAAAAAATTCGCGCCGGTCGACAATGTGCCCGTTGCGCAGGTGGAACAGATTCACCGCGATCAGCGGCGGCTCGGCGTAGTAAGCAAAAATGTCCGTGTCGCCCCCGTCGGTCGAAGCCATCTTCTGCTTTTCGCCGAGCTCCTCCACCGTGCGCGCCAGCTCATGAACCGCCGCCGCTTCCTCATAGCGCATATCGAGGCTCGCGACCTCCACGCGGGACCGCAGTTCCTGCGCCAGATCCTTGTGCCGGCCTGCGAGAAACATGCGCACGGAACGCACTGCCGCCGC
>JBEKOZ010000046.1:0-14049 GCA_049521275.1 Bryobacteraceae bacterium
GTCGCGTCGTCGTCGACGTCCAGGTATAACCGTGATGAAACGCCACCCAGGGCGCTCGCCGGAACAACTTCGCGCGTCGAACCAGAAAGTGCGATTTTACCGCGTGCGTCTGAATGATGTCCGGCTGCACCCGGTCCGCCAGATTCCGGAGAGCCGCGAGAACACTGGGGTCATATGCTCCGCGCTCCTGAATCGCCTCGACGGAAATCCCCTGACGCCGGGCGGTTTCGATAAATAAGTTGGTGGGCACGCCTCGCGTGAAGGTGGCCAGAGTTGTCTCGACCCCGGCGTCTCGCGCCAGACGGGCGAATTCGAGGAGGTTTTTGGCGGGTCCGGTAATGTTGGGGGCTTCGATGACGGCCAGCAACCTTAAGGCGCTCACCCATCACCCCGCAGCCAGCCCTGGTAAGTCGACCAGAGCTCTTCGCCGATCGCCTCCCAGTCATAATGGGTCCGCACCAGGTCCAGACCCGCCGCGACCAAGGACTCACGCTGACCGGCAAGGTCCTTCAGCTGGCTGATCCACTCTTCGGGGTCGTCTGCTTGGGCGATTAGAAAATCCCGGCCCGGAGTGGCCTCTAAACCTTCCGCGCCGACAGGCGTCGAGATCACCGGGACCCCAGCGGCCATCGCCTCTAAAATCTTTAGCCGCGTGCCGCTGCCCGCCAGCAAAGGAACAATCGCGGCCAGGGCGCTTGCGTAGTAAGGCCGCACATCGGGCACCGTTCCGGTGACGGTCACACCCGGCAATTGGGCCAGCGCGAGAACCTCCGGAAGGGGAATTGCCCCCACGATCATCAGCCGGACGTCCGGCATCCGCTTCCGGATCACGGGCCATACATTCCGGCTGAAGAAAACCGCGGCTTCGGCGTTCGGAGGATAAGCCATCGAGCCGACGAAAATCAGGTCCCGACCCGCCGCGCTTCCCGCTCCCGCATTGGCGAAATACTGCATGTCCACGCCATTAAGAACCACCGCAACCCGAGCTTCCGGCGCCAGCCGTTGCAACTGATCGCGCTCGCGCGGGCTGCACACGACGTGCCCAGTCGCGATGCGCAGGATATCGCCTTCCCGCGCTCTCAATTTCGCGGCGGTGCGGCCGGCATACCATCGCTTGGCCGGCGTCGCCGCCGTCTCGTTATACCGTTGCATGAGTTCGGATTCGATGTTGTGCCAGTTGTAGACGGTCTTCATCTCCGGTTGAGCAGCCAAGGCGCCGCCGTAGCGCATCATGTGGATGGCGTCGAGGTGAACCAGGTCGAATTTCGTGCCGCGGGTGAGGCGCGCGACCGCCGCGCTCATTTCGGGCGAGGTATAGTTCAGGATCGGCAGAGGCCAGGGCCCCACCACTCCCCGCAGCAGCTTCCAGGCGCCGTAAGCGCCGGGCTTGGGGATTGCCAGCACCTCGCGGCAAAACGGCAGATCCTCGCGCGTCAGCGGAGGGAAGCCCGGTTCGGTGAAGTGCAGATAGGTCACCTCCCCGCGCAAGGACAGGGCGCGCAGGAAATGATACTCGCGTAGTTTCGCGCCGCTGTGCGTGGGCCAGCACTGCCGCGGGGAAAGGAATAGGATGCGCATCAAAGAGGCGGAGCGTTGCTAATGCGTCATTACCAGGGGCGTTTCGGCCCCG
Organism: Bryobacteraceae bacterium; assembly: GCA_049521275.1. Lineage (GTDB taxonomy): Bacteria > Acidobacteriota > Terriglobia > Bryobacterales > Bryobacteraceae > Palsa-187. Next base: position 1,631 of record JBEKOZ010000046.1, read on the forward strand.
ACACAATCCGCAAATAGCGTTTCGTAGCAGTCGACCACCCTGGCCGTCGAGAACTGCTCCAGCATCCGCCGCCGCGCGGCCGAGCCCATTCTCGTCCTGGCCGCCGGATCCTCCAGTAAACGAACCAGACCGCGAGCGATCGATTCCTGATTCCCCAGCTCCGTCAATACTCCGTCCACTTCATTCTCCACCAGCTGCGTGTGCGCCGGAATCCGGCTCACCACCGGTGGAAGTCCCGCGGACATGGCCTCGATCAGCGAGCAAGGCAAGCCTTCGATCGCGGAAATCAAAGTAAACACATCCCCCGCCCGTAGCCACTTCAGGACGCCATCGCCATTCAGCCGACCCGTGAAGATAACACTGTTGTCGAGGTTCAAACTGGACACCAATGCTCTCAGCTCGACCCGCAAAGACCCATCGCCGACCAAAGCAAGTTTTGCGTCCGGAATCTCCCGCACCACCCGCGCGAACGCGCCAATCAGCCACGGCAATTCTTTCTGAGGATCCAGCCGGCCCACAAAAACCGCTAGCGGAGTTTCCTGGCCGACTTTCAGTTCCCGCCGCAACTCGACGCGCTCCGCGGCGGAACAAGGCGAAAAATGGTCGGTGTCCACCGGGTTCGGCATCCATCCAATCCGCTCCCTCTCGAACCCGCATTCCAAGGCTTCCTCAACCATTCCCGGATTCAAAACCAAAATCCGCGACGCCCAACGACGCAGAAAGCTCAATTCGAGTCGTCCCAGGAAAGAATCGCGCAGAGCAACCACCAGGCTGCTGCATGAGAATTTCATGACGATCGGCTTTCCCAGCAGCCGCGCCACCGGGAGCCCGGTCGCCAATTGCAAGCCGGACATCAGGAAATAGACTACTTCGTAGTCGTTGCGTTCCTTGAACAGCGTCCAGGCGACCCCGAGCGCGTAAACGATGTCCCGCCATCGCTTCGACCGGCCATGCCCATAAATTCGTACGCGCAGCCCAAACGGGTCCACCCACTCGCCCACGGCAGGCATCGGCGCACCGCCGGCGCACACGATTCTGGGCCGATAGCCCCGCCTCTGCAATTTGTCGGATACGTGCTGCGCCTCCGCCTCCGACCCTCCGAGCACTGGTGGATAGGACTGGCAAATCAGGATATAAGAGACCGGACGCATGTCCATTCTACTTGGTGTCAGAATATCATGGAGCCGCGCCGAGGCGTTCAAAGGCCTATTTTGACTCATACTTGGCTGGTCTATACTTGGCTGGTTTATACTTGGCGCTGATGGGCCTGCTCTATCACGATGCCAAACGGCTTTGGGAAGCACGTCTATCAGGCATATCGTTTGAAAATATCCTGACCTGCAGCCATTTGCAGTTATTTCTCCATCCCGCGGAGTTGGAAGCCCTCCGTCAGGACCATCGCGCCAGATCCAAAAACTCTGTTCCGGTTCCCCTCGCCGATTATCAGTTTGGCCAATATGCCGATAGCTTCTGGAACCAGTTTCTGGCTGCGAAAACAGTGGAAACAATGGATTATTCCGAATACGAAGGCGCTTCCATCGTTCACGATTTGAACGCGCCCGTCCCCGCGAGTTTTCACGGCCGTTTTGACGCGGTCATCGAGGCCGGTTCCCTGGAGCATATCTTCAATTTTCCAATGGCGATCCGCAACCTCATGCAGATGACGAAGGTGGGGGGCAGGATCTTTCTGACGACTATAGCTAACAACCTTTGCGGACACGGTTTTTATCAATTCAGTCCCGAACTTATGTTTCGTGTCTTCTCCCCCGAAAATGGATTCGAAACCACCAGCCTCGTCTTCCTGGAAGCGAACTTTCCGTCGGTCGAACTGACTCCAATTCGGGCCGCCTACCAGGTAACCGACCCCATGAGAGTCCGCTCCAGAGTGCCGCTTCTAAACGGGCACCCCGTTCTGATGATGGTCGACGCGAAAAAGGTTTCCAGTGTCGAGCCGTTCCGCTCTAGCCCCCTGCAAAGCGACTACGTAGCGGCGTGGGAGAAGAATACCGCGGATCCGGCCTCCGCGAACAGAGGCGCGAAGAAGTGGTCCACCCGCATCTATCAGGCACTGCCGGGCAAATTGCAGCAAAGGATCAAGGGGCACCGGGAATTGAGCCGGTCCAGCCTTCGCAACAGGGACTATTACCTCAAGATCTCTTAACGTCGATGCAACAAGTAACTCAAGTGCGCCAGCGAAAGACCCTCGAGCTCCATCATCAAAGCGAGCGGCGAATGATCGGAGCCCACGCCAAAACGGGGAATGTCGAATAGCGGCGTGTTCTGATCGATAAATCCTCCGTAGGCGGAAAACAGCGCCTGGTACCCCGCTCCTGCCACCATTTGCCGTACCTCTTCGCGGATATTGGAGATTTTTCCAAACGGAAATGAGAAAAGAAGGACGCGATGACCGGTCAGCTCCTCCAGTTGCCGCCGGGATTCTATCACCTCGAGTGCGGCCTGATCGAGACTGACCGCTCCCAGATCGGCGTGGTTGACCGTGTGCGCCGCAATTTCGACTCCCAGCCCAGGCAGCGCCCTTAAGTCTTCGGTGCGAAGATTCTGAAAACGTTGTGGATATTTCTTCTCGTCGTGAAGAAACACGCGGTCGGTGTCCACAAATCCTGAGGATATAAACGCGGTTCCAGGCGCCCCTGCGGCAGCCAGCAACGGCGCGGCCCAGGTTCGGACGTCCAGATAACAGTCGTCGAAGTGAATCGCTACCGTGGTGGGCTTGATCGGCGCGCGGGAAGCGATCCGCTCCACCAGCTCCCCGGTCGGTATCCAGTGGTAATAGTGCCGGAGCGTGATCAGGTGTTCGGCAAACCGCCGGGTGCTGGTGGTCAAAACGTCTGTCGAAACATCGTTCACCCGGTGATACAACAGAATGGCGCCGCGAGTTTGTCTCCTTCGGAGCCGGCGAACGAGGGAATAAAATCCGCTGTGAAACAGGGCGAGGTACACCGCGGATTTGATCGCCTGCCGCCCGTCTCCCAGTCTTCGCCAATGCGGCAGACGCCGCGCCAGTTCATTCTTTTGCACCCGGGTTGGCCGCGTCCGTGCTTTCTGCTCCGTTGCACCCTGCTTCCGCCGCGCGGCAGTCCCGGCCTGAATCTGCGCAATGACCGAAACCAGCAGGCGGGTTCCCTCTTCATCCAGCTTGGCCTTGAGCGATTCAGGCGTCTCCTTTGGATGGATCGGGACTTCGACGTCTCCCACCATATCGCCTGTGTCCAATCCGTCATCCACGTAATGGACGGTTACGCCGGCGGAATCCCTGCCATCGTACAATTCCCAAAACCCCGGGGGTGTTCCCCGATACTCGGGAACCTTGCCTTTGTGCAAATTGATACATCCCAGCCGGGGAATTGAAAACAATGGACGCTTGAGAATGCGCGTGCCCAAAACGACACCCAGATCAGTATCGAGCGAACGCAACTTTTCAATCGCGCCCGCTCCGTTCAGATTCCCCGCTTCGATCATGCGGAATCCATACTTTCGCGCGAGGCTTTCCATGCTCCGATCGGGGAAAGCAAGATTTAGTAACTGCTGGACTTCGTCCTCTGGAATCACGCGATCGGCCCACTGCTCCAGCTTCTCCCTCGCCGCGAAAAGGGCCCTGTGAAGGGGATAAGCGATGCCTTCGCGACGGATATTTCGCTTGAGATTGCGCCACCGCTCGCGCGTTTGGGCCGGTGCGCTGTCCAATAATACGGCCGCAACCTCCACTTGCTCCAGCTCGCATACCCGCGCGATCGCCCTCTGCGTATTCGCGTCAGCCCTTCCAATAAGAAACGCGATCTTCAATCTACTGACGGCCATGGGATCTCGCTCTTACTGTAGCGAAATGAAGATGCAGTGCGTGGGTATAGAACCGCGTGTCTATGGCACGTACACCGCTGTTGCCTGTATCATGATGGCATGGGTCGGATGCTAACCACGAAAGCGCTTCGTCCGCGGACGGAGCCTGTGGGAGCACCTCGCCAATCCCCTCCGAGGGCGGGCGTGCCGGCGCCAGTCTTACCGGTCTCCGTGCCGTCCCCCAGGGAACCTTTTGAGGAGTCTGAGCGTGACAATCCGCTGCGAAAGATTGCATTTTTCGGCGCTATTGGTTTCATATTCCTGCGCCTGAGCATACTGTCTGAGCTGTTGATTTATGCCACGCATCTCAACTTCTATCTGCTCTATATCTTCGCTCCTCCCGCCATCCTTGGTGTCCTCGCGACCGGCGGAATCGGGCGGACCCTCCGGAGCAACGCGGGCAAATTCTGGTTGGCGTATTTTGTCTGGATGATCATTGGAACTCCCTTCAGCTCCTGGAAAGGCGAGTCGACGTTCCTGGTCCTGGGCTATGCCCGGTTCGTGCTTCCAATGCTCTTTGTCGCCGGCGGACTGGCGATGAACTGGAAGGAAATCCGCGTGCTCTTCTATACCTTCGCCGCCGCCGCCCTGGTGAACCTGAGCACGGCGAGGCTGCTCAGCAAAACTGACGCGGAAGGCCGCACCGTTCTCGCTGCCAGCGGTAACATCGGGAACTCCAATGATTTGGGAGCCCAACTGCTGCTGGTGCTGCCGTTCCTCGTATTCGTCTTGTTGGACCGCAAGAGGAATATTGTGCTCCGGCTAGCCTCAGTGCCCCTCCTGGCGTACGGCGTGTGGGTCGTGCTGGGCACGGCTTCGCGCGGCTGCATGCTCGCCATGGGTGCGATGTTTCTCTTTGCGCTTTTCCGTGCCACGCCCCGGCAGCGCGTCGCGACTTTCGCATTTGGCCTGCTCATGGCGCTGATAGTTCCATTCCTTTTATCCAATAATGTTCGGGCTCGCCTGAGCACGTTGTTTAGCGAAAAGAACATGGATCCGACACTAGCTGCTGAAGCCCGGGAGTCTCGCGACGTGCGCGAGTACGTGTTTAAGCAAAGTGTCAAGTATACCTTCATGCATCCCATTTTTGGCGTTGGCGTAGGCCAATTTAGCAACTTTGAAGGTAATGAACAACTTACGGCGGGCAACCACGGCAAATGGACGGTTACCCACAATTTCATGACACAGATTTCCAGCGAGTGCGGCATTCCCGCGCTGATTTTTGTGTTGGGGAGTCTGGGTTCCGGCATGCTGGCAGTGGGCAGGGCTTACCGGATGGCGAGGAAAAAAGGGTTTCGAGACGTTGAGAACGCCTGCTTTTGCTTTCAACTCGCCATGATCGGCTACGTTGGCTCCATCGTCTTCCTGGCTCAGGCTTATCACTATTACTTGCCCCTGATGGTCGGTTTCGCGATCGCGATCAGCGCCGCCGCTACGAGGTACATGTCCGCGGAACAGAAACCAGCCGTCCTGTCCCCTGCGCCGCCCATTGCCGTTGGTTAACTCAGAGCCATTCGTGAGTCAATCGGTGAGTCAATTCGTAACCTGAATGCGAATTCTGTATATACATTCAACCCCCGTCCCTCCCCCCACGGACCTTCCCTTGGACCGCTTCTATTTGCTTTCCGATCCGTTGGAAGGAGAGGTTCTGCATCCCATCTGGTTCCACACGCCGGCTGAGGTTGAAGCGGTATTTGGACCAGGCTCCTATCCTGCGTATCGCGCAGGCAAGTTCCGTTATCACTGGATACTGTCTTCGAATGTCAGAAACATGCGGGAACGGCTGAAAATATTCTGGTCCTATCTCAGAATCGGGCTGAGATTGCACCGGGAGCGGCCGTTTGATTGTATCGTGGCCTATTCCCACATGACGACAGGGCTCCTCGCCGGGGTCCTGAAGCTCCTGACCGGCTCCAGGCTGGTGATTGAAATCGCTACCAGTCCTGCTCTGCTCTACATCACGGAACGCCGGGACCCCGGGTTGCGCGAGCGTCTGTTGAAAATGTACTCGGACATCTGCCTTCACTTGTCGGTATTTCTCGCCGACCGGATGCATTTGCTTTATGCCGCCCAGTTATTTCCCTACCCGCTGCTGCGCAAGGCCCGGAGTTCCGTATTCCACGAATTTGTGCCAGTCTCCGTGATTGACAGGCCTCCCTCCGGCGAAGCGATAGAACCGTATGTGCTGCTGGTGGGTGCGCCGTGGTATCTGAAGGGGGTCGATATCCTCATTCAGGCCTTCCTCTCTTTGGCCCCCGAGTTCCCCGGAGTCAGGCTGAAACTTTTAGGTCACTTCCCCGATCGCGCGGAAATTGAGCCGCTCCTTGCAGGCTGCCCGCAAATCGAGGTGCTAAAGGCGAGGCCGCATGCACCCACGCTCGAAATCATCAAACGGGCGACGGTCCTGGTCCTGCCAAGCCGTTGTGAGGGGATGGGCCGCGTATTGATTGAAGGAATGGCGGCGGGTGTCCCGCTGATCGGATCGGACGTCGGTGGAATCCCCTCCATGATTGAAGACGGCAAAAACGGTTTTCTATTTCCCGGCGGAGATTCGCAAGCCCTCAGCGTGCGGCTGCGGGAGTTGCTGAACGACCCTGCCCTGCGCCGCCGCATGGGGGACAACGGTTACGCCCGCGCTCACCGGGAACTGAACGAGCAGGTGTACGTCCAGGAGTTCACCGCAATGATCCAGGCGACCCTAAAAAGTGGGTAGGGCGGTCCCCCTGGACCGCGGCCGACGCCCGCGTCGGCCTAGGATGCGCGTGCGCAGGCCGAGCCGGACCAGGGGGTCCGGCGCCGACGAGGGCGTCCGCCCCACGTTCTATCGCTATACCAACTCAGGTTTCTTTATTCGCACCGCAACGCCGTCAGCGGATCCACCCGCGACGCCCTGCGCGCCGGGAAATAACTGGCAAACAGAGCCACCGCCGCCATCAGCACGGCAACCGAGCACAACGTCAACGCGTCATTCGCCGTGACCCCGTAAAGCAGACTCGACAGATACCGCGTCAATCCCAAGGCGAGCGCGGCGCCGGCGGCCAATCCACCCAGGATCAGGCGCAGCGCGTGCCCCATCACCAGCCCAAGCACCTGGTTCATGCGCGCGCGCAACGCCATCCGGATGCCGATCTCCTGGGTCCGTAGGGATACCAGGTACGACATCACGCCATAAATCCCGATCGCCGCCAGCAGCAGCGCGATCGCGGCGAACGCCGAAAGAAGGATCGAGTTGAACCGCTGGCTGGTGAACTCGCTGTCCAGTTGTTCCGTCATCGTCGTGAACGTCAGCGGAGTGTTCTTGTCGAGCGTGCGCACCTCCTCCCGGATCAGGCTGGTCACCCCCAGCGGATCTCCGGCGGTCCGGATCACGAGAACACCGACATTGCCTTCTGCATCGATGCGATAAAGCTCCGACTGCGCCGGCGTTTGGCGCCCTCGATTCCTCACGTCCCCGACCACGCCGATGATGGTCCGCGCGCGGTCCACGCGTCCGGCCGACACTTGTTTGCCGATCGGATCCTGATTAGGGAAGAAATGCCGCGCCAGCGCTTCATTCACCACCGCAAGGTCCGGTGCCAGGCGATCCCGCGCGTTGAACAGCCGCCCCTCCCGCAAAGGAATTCCCAACGCCGCGAAATAGCCTGGCGTCACATCACGGAAGCTGACCTGATCTTCCGCCCGCGCGCTTTCCCCGTCCGCCGGCACGCTTCCGACGTGCAGGCCGGCTGTCATGACAACAGACACCGGTAACCCGGACGTCGCACCCGCGGCGATCACACCTGGCAGACTGGACACGCGATCGAGAACGTCGGCGAAAAACGCCATTCGCTGCGGAGTCGGATATCTCTTGTAGCTGAGGTTCACATCGACGGTCAGCACGTGCTCGCTGACAATCCCGGTTTTGATTTGCTCCAGCCTCCACAGCGTCTGAATCAGCAACCCAGCTCCGGTCAGAAGCACCAGAGAAAGCGCCAGTTCCGCCATCACCAGCGCGCTCCTGAATGCCCGATTCTTCCCTGTCGTTGACCGGGAACCGCGCTTCAGCGCGTCGTTCAGATCCGCCTTGGCCGCACTGAATGCGGGCGTCATCCCAAACAGCAGGCTGACGGCCAGCGAGACCGCCGCCGTGAACCCCAAAACGCGCCAGTCGATCGCCACGTCCTCGATGCGCGCAACCGACGGCGCGATGTGGACGATCGATTTCAGCGACAGCGCCGCCAGCAACAGTCCCGCCGCGCCGCCCGCGAGGCCGAGCAACACGCTTTCTGTCAGCAGTTGCCGCACCAGGCGCATCCGCCCCGCTCCCAGTGCCGCCCTCACCGCGATCTCCGCTTGCCGCGCCGCCGATCGCGACAGCAGCAGATTCGCGACATTGGCGCAGGCAATCAGCAGCACGCATCCCACCGCGCCCAGTAGCGCCAGCATCGCCAGGCGCACGTTGGCGACCTGCCGTTCCTGTAACCCGACCACTGACAGTGTCTGCTTCTGCCCGCCGAAGGGCCGATTGCTCACGCTGTGCTCGAAAAATCCCTTCATCTCGGCCGCGGCCTGTCCCACGCTCACGCCAGGCTTGAGCCGCCCCACGACTCGAACAAAGAAAACCATCTGCGTTGTGGTATCCAGGGCCAGCGGTTTGATCGCCTCCACCTTGCCCTGCGCGGGATAGCGGAAGGACGGCGCCATGACGCCGATTACGGTGTACGGCGTGTCGTTCAGCGTCAGCGACCTGCCTAGAATATCGCGCGCTCCGCCGAATCGCGTCTGCCAGGCGCTGTAGGTCAGCAGCAGCACCTTCGGCGCACCTGGCTTGTCCTCGGCCTCCGTGAACGGGCGCCCCATCATAGGCTGCACCCGGAACACCTGGAAGAAACTGGCAGTTGCGCTTGCCAGGTCGAGCTCGGAAGCCTCAGCGACACCCGTCAGCGTTGCGGGCGACGCCCGTCGAACGATCGCCATGTCCTCGAAGACGTGATTGCGCGCGCGCCAATCGAAGTAATCGGGATGCGCGATCGAGTCTCCCACCGATACCAGCCGGTCCGGCTCGGGATAAGGCAGCGGCCGCAGCATCACCCGGTCGACCACACTGAAAATCGCCGTCGTCGCCCCGATGCCCAGCGCCAGCGCCAGCACCGCTACAAGCGTAAATCCCGGAGTCGCCGTGAAGGTCCGCAATCCGTACCGGATGTCATAGAACATGTCGGTTATAATAACGCGGTCAGCCAGTAGCCCGGTGGCGCGAGCTTTAGCTTGCAGCGTCGGCTTCAGCCGGCGTCTTACAGTCCCGGACATCGACTGAAGGCGATGCGGCAAGCTAAAGCTCGCGCCACCAGGCAGCCCGTTTACTTCTCTGCCGCCCAATACCCCGCCTTCGCGTTCACTCGGAATTTGTCGCCGCCTTTAACTTCCACCTTGATTTTTCGGTAGTGGCCGTCCAACGCGTCGTTTTTCGACACATATGCGAGCACGTAATACTCCCGCGTATCCGTCAGCGCCCTGGTGATGCTCTTCGCCAGGTCGTTGCTGTTTTGAAAGAAGAGGCCGCCGGTGTCGCGCGCCAGCTGAGCCATCGCATCCGCATTCTCCCGCGCCACGGAGGCTCCTTGCAGGTCCAGTGACTCCGTCGTTGTAGTCGATTCCGATGGCCTGTTTCTCGCATCGAGTTGAGTGGTCGTTGAGTACGGAGTGCTGGCGTCGAAAGTGCCTCCCGCATTGAAAACCGGCGAGTAAACCCCGCGCGAATCGAGCGTATAAAACTTCACGTCGTATCGGGTGGCCAGCTTAAGAATGTTTTCGAGCTCGGGTTCGGTGTCACGGGACGGGAACTCGAAACTGTGATCCCGCGGGCTGAATCCCTGCACGATCGCGTAGAGTTCGCGGCCGGGAAAGCGATTGAAACCATCGGAGACGAAGAGGATAGTGCGGGCCGCCGGGATGCTGGCCGTCGCTCTTACCAGATCGTAGAGCGTCACCAGAAAATTATGGTTTAGGAAGTAGGTCCGCTCTTCGTAACTGGCAAGAAATGCCTTGACCCTGCCTTTGACCCCGGAACACCCCGGCTGGTCGGTGCCGGCGTTGCTTCCGCACGCGCACATCCCGCAGTAGTTTCGCATCAACGCCGTGAACTCCTGGATGGCCACGCCGGTGCTCGTGGCTTCGGTGGTCTGGATCACTTTCGTAAATTCCTTGCTGCCGATCGCTGCTTCGATCGACGCCGCGTCCCGCGTCGAATCCTTGACCACGCTCAGTTCCCGCCCCAGCGCCATCAGCGCGTATTGTGAGTCGGCGCCTCGCTCCTGTCGAAGGCTCTTGAGCAGGGCGTCCCTCACCCGCGTAAAACTGGCAAATGAGGAATGAAGGGTATCGAGACAGATCAGATAAGTGCGGCGCACCGGATTGGAGGCAGGATCCTGGCCGCCCTGGAGTGGACTCAGTTTTGGGCCAGCGAGACCAATCTCCGGACCGGAAGAATCGACCGTGGTGCTGAATCCGGCGATCTCCTGCGGAACTCCGTCTTCAAACACCTCGAAATCGGACCGCTTAAGACCAGTGACATGGCGTCCCTTGGAATCCGTCACGACCACCGGAACAAGCACGTTTCTGACATCGACCGTGATTTTAGGCGCCGGCTGAGCTGAGGCGCCAACCGTCAAAACGAACCCGGCGAGCACCACGCGCCCGTTTGTTCCGGCCGCCATTCACTTCCTCCATCGATTTACAACTCGTTATATCGCACTATGTTGAATTATACTGCGAAGATGAAATTCGCGGCCTTGGCTCTGCTGATCGTTCCTCTGTGCGCGCAGGTTCCTTCTCATGTTCCACCCAAGCGCTCCTCGCAAATAGAAAACGGCTTCGGCATCAACTCCGACCTGCCCCGCGAACCGTTCCTTCCCTGGGATCGCTGGTGGTGGACCCGCATGTTCGACGCCGGCGTTTCCTGGATTCGCATCGGCCAGTATGAAAACAGTTCCGATCCAACAAGTTGGGACTGGGTGGAACAAAAACGTGGCGTTTTTTCCATGGCCCCCGAAGTCGACGATTATGTCGACTCCCTGATCGAAAACGGCGTCAAAATTCAGGTCCAGTTGATGTATGGAAACCCAATGTATACAGGACCTTCCGGGATTAAGCCGGACCAGATTACGCCCAAGCCCGGCGGCTTTCATAACGACGACCGCAGCATCGATTCCATCTTCTGGCCCCCGAAAACCCCCGCCGAAATCGAGGCGTTTCTGCGCTACGTAAAGTGGATGGTCAATCATTTCCGCGGCCGTATTAGGTACTATGCCCTTTGGAATGAACAGGATATCGGTTACTGGAATCCCTGGGGCAATCCCGAGGAATACGGCCGTCTGCTGGCCGCCTTCGCTCCCGTCGTTCATCAAACCGACCCCCAGGCCAAGGTGATTTACGGCGGCCAGGCGGACCCCACCAGCGATTTCGCCAAACGCGCCCTCGATGAGTGCAAATGCGCCTCCCAGATCGACGTTTTCGCGTATCATACCTATCCGGGCTACGGCCAAAATATGCACCCGGAGTCCATGGATTTCGGCGCTTATGGGGTCGAAACAACCCATAAGTTGCGAAAAACAGTGCTGGATGAGCCCTTAATCGACCATAAAATCGAGTTCTGGGACGACGAATTCAACTCCATTCCGTCCTGGCCGGGCTCCGACGAATCGGTGCAATCGAAGTACATTCCGCGCGGCATTCTTTACAATCACGCCGCGGGCGTCCGCACCTTCGTCTGGCTGCTGGCCGCCGGCGTCGACGGCAATGAATACGACGATTTCGGCTTCCTTCACGGCCTGCGCAACCTGCCCGACGACTTCGCGCCCAGGCCCGTCTACTTCGCGCTTCAGAACACCAACGCGTTGTTTGCCGATACGAAGTTCGACGCCGGTATCAAAATAGAGGCCGCCAATGTTCCGCAAAGCCGCGAAAATGAATTCCTTCGTTACGGATTCCGCAACAAGAACGGCAAAGCAATCATCGCCTACTGGCTTGCCGCGCATAGCGTTCCGGGCGATGCTTTTCCTCCGCTTACGGTGGACCTGGCGCTGCCCAATTCGGGGTTCTCGAAACCGGTGCTGATCGATGTCGTCTCCGGGAAGATCACTGCGCTCGATTCGCTGAAAGCTCTGCCCCTGCGCGACTCGGTGCTGGCCGTCGCCGACGCGAGTTATTTCGATTGGCCGGTGCTGCCCGAAGCTCCCAGCGGACTGGTCGCCCAGGGAACCTCGCTCAAGTGGGAATTGCATGGCGCCCGCCGATCCGCGGTAGAACGCCGCATCGGCAATAGCGGACGCTGGGAGCGCATCGCCACGCTCGAGGGCGAATCGTTCAACGACACCAAGGCTCCAGGTGGCTTGGTTTGTTATCGCGTGCGCGCCATCAACGATGCCGGCGAATCGGCGTTTTCAAACATCGCCCGGATTCGTCGCTAAAGCGGGGAAGAGATACGGCCGATAGATCATCTCTGTGGTTGTAGACTACCACATGGTACGATGGCGCGAACAGGGCTAAGGTGAAGCTACTAAGATCAAGCTGATGTTATATTT
>JBEKOZ010000047.1:0-14026 GCA_049521275.1 Bryobacteraceae bacterium
TTAGTAACGACAAATGCGCCAGCGTCTGGGAATCCGCTGGATGCTTGTCGGCCAATCATAAGAATCCGTCGCGTCCAGTCAACAAAGGCGCCGATCGAGATGCTCGTGATCGACCGTATCCAACGCCCCGACGCGAATTGATCGGGCGCAATTCCAGTCATATTTAAACGACCGGGCGAAACCGATTCCCGCGCCGTCGCCAAAGAGGTTGTGCGAGGCCGATAACGCCACTTAACGAGCGAAGGGAACGATCGCCACTTCGCTCCAGTCGAGGACTCCGGTACTTCGAAGCGGTGAGCCCGATTCTTAAGATTCGCCGAACCGCGACCGCGTCGTTACGTCTAAGGATAGAATGAGGCACGCGATGCGGCGCAAATTTGGAGTCGGACCTTGGTCCAGGAGGAGATCTACCAAATGAATAGCATGAATACAGTTGAGACTCTGTGGCAGGACGTGCAGTACGGCTGGCGCATGCTCTGGAAAAATCCGGGGATTACGGCGGTGGCGCTGCTCTCGCTCGCGCTCGGCATCGGCGCCACCACCTGCATCTTCAGCGTAATCTACGGAGTCCTGATTTCACCCTATCCGTATGTGAAGACAAATGAAATTTGGGCTCCGGATCTTCGCGACGCGAAGAATCCGAAGGACGCCCGAGGCGTATTTTGGCCTTACGAATTCCAGGAATTGCAAAAGCTGCCTGGGGTTTCGGCGGCGATGGGAACGCGCCCGGAACAAGCGCTGCTGACGGGAGATCGGGCTCCGGAGACGATCACGACTCCGCTGGTGACTCCGGGAGCGTTCGATTTTCTGGGCGTGAAGCCGGTGCTGGGCCGGACGATCGGCGAGAGCGACTGGCGTCCCGACGGCGAACCGGAAGATGTGATCGTACTCTCCTACAAGGCGTGGTTCAAGTATTACGACGGAAGTCAGGACGCGCTGCGAAAGACGCTGGTGATCAATGGTCGTAGGGTGACGGTGGTTGGCGTGATGCCGCCGCGGTTTGGCTGGTTCACCAGCGATGGCGGCTGGATGCCGTTTACGAAAAATCCGGCGCCTGAGCGCTGGGTAATTCCGATTGTGCGGCTCAGGCCAGGGATCGCCAGTGCAGTGGTGACGGAACAGCTCCAAGCGGTCGAAAGCCGCTTGCAAGCCGAACATCCGAGCGAGTACGCGAAAAATTCCACAGTGCTGGCTCACTTCAACAACTACATGGATATCACGGTGGCGTCCGGCGATATGAGCAACAGTTTAACGCTGCTGTTCGGGGCGGTGGGTTTTCTACTGTTGATCGCGTGCGCGAATGTAGCGAATTTGCAGATGGCACGGGCCACCTCGCGATCGCGCGAGTTCGCGTTGCGCATGTCCATCGGAGCATCGCGCGGGAGAGTATTGCGGCAATTACTAACAGAAAGCTTGCTGCTTTCGGTCGCCGGAGGTTTGTTGGGGATGGCGGTAGCGATCGCTTTGACCAAGGCTGTGGTCGCGATCATGCCGGATTTTTACGTGCCTAACGAAGCGCGCATCACGGTGAATGCATACGTGCTGGTATTCTCGGCGGCGGTTTCGATTGCAACGGGAGTCTTGTTCGGTCTGATTCCCGCGCTGCAATGCTCCCGGCTGGACCTGGTGGAGGATCTGAAAGGCACGGGCAAGGGCTCGGGCGATTCGAGCGGGGGCGGGAAAACGCGCGGAGCGCTGGTCATCGTCGAGGTCGCGCTGTCGGTGGTCCTGCTGGTAGGGGCGAGCCTGACCATCCGCGGATTTGTCGATCTGCAGCGAGTCGAGTTGGGGTTCAATCCCGACCACACGCTGATAATCAGCATTCAGGTGAATCCGAAGAAATACGCTACCTACGACCAGAGGGTCAATCTGATGCGCGAGGTTCTGTCACGTGTGAAGACGCTGCCAGGGGTAACGGCGGCGGCGATCGGCAATGGTGGAGTTCCGTTTGGCGGATTGCGCTCGACCTTCGCGATCGACGGCAAGCCAGCGGACGATTCGCAGTTCCTGTTCGGATCGCTGGTGAGCGACGGATACGCCAAGACCTTGGGCGTCGCCGTAAAGGCCGGCCGCGAAATCACCGAACAGGAAATCGCGCATGGCGACCACGTCGGCATGATCAATGAAACGCTGGCCAAGCTGTGGCCCGCCGGCGAGAATCCGATCGGACGCAGAGTGCGCGTGGATGCGCTCGGCAAAGCAATTCCCGCGTGGCAGCCACAGCCGGGTACGCTTGACCCGTACATCACGGTTGTCGGGGTCTTGGCGGACACGCGCAATGCAGGACTGCGCGACCCAACCACGCCCGCGGTGTACTATCCATATACGCTTGGGGCTCCGTCGGGGCGGCTCTTGTTATACCGGGCGCAGGGCGATCCGCTGTTATTGTTGAATGCCGTCCGGCAGCAGGTGTTGTCGATCGACAAGGAGCAGCCGCTCGGCGCGCCGTTCACTCTGGAGCAGGTGCTGGGATTTGAGACAGTGCAGCCCAAATTCAACATGGCTCTGTTCACCTTCTTCGGAGTGCTGGGTCTGACGCTGGCGACGGTGGGAATCTTCAGCGTCCTTTCTTTTATGGTGGCCCGGCGGACGCATGAAATCGGCATACGGATGGCGCTCGGGGCGCAGGCGAGCGACGTGGTCCGGCTAACGATGGGATCTGGCGCAGCGCTGGTTGCGATCGGACTTGCGGTAGGTCTGGCCGGAAGTTTCGCGCTGGGAGCCGCGATCCGCGGCAAGGTGTTCTCCGTGCCGGTAACGGATCCAGTAGCGATCGGCGGCGTCATTGTCGTGCTGAGCATTTCCGCGGCGCTCGCGTGTCTGATTCCCGCGCGCAGAGCGTCGCGCGTAGATCCGATGATCGCGCTGCGGAACGAGTAGACCGCGCGATATCATCGCAGGCAGCGCACATACTTGGTCAGGACATGGCCGCCTGACATGCGGCGAGTGCTCTGGAGGACGATCCCCCGCGACCGGAATCCTACGAGCTGAAGTCCCCTAAGTCGGCATTCTGGCAACCTAATGATCATGCGTGTAATAGGTGGGTCTGTCGACTGCAGCGCAGGCTTTCGTTACCGAGGACGGAACCGTTAGATGCCGTTATTCATTTCTCAGCGCCACCATTGGGTCAACGTGGGAGGCGCGTCTTGCGGGTAGATAGGCCGCTACACACGAGACCAGGACGAGCAGTGCGGCCGCACCTGCAACCGTCAATGGATCGGTGGCTCTTAACCCGAATAATAACCCCGACTCCTTGCTCGACGCGACTCGCCCTGCTGCGATAGCCAAGGGCACGCCGATCGTGAGACCGCCCAAAGTCAGCAACAGGGCCTCGCGCAGCATCATCCATAGCACATCTCCGCGCGAGGCGCCCAGGGCCATTCGAATGCCGACCTCGCCGGTCCTCTGGACCACCGCGAACGCGAGCAGGCCATACAGACCGACGCAGGCGAGCAGCAGGGCCAGAGCGCCGAATAGACTGGAAAGCGTCGCAATCAACCTCTCCCGGATCAATGCGGCGTCCATTTCCTGGGCCAGGGTGTGAATTTCAAATTGAGGCAATTTGGGGTCGACTTTCCACACCTCCGCGCGCACCTGCTGGACGATCAAGTTGGGATTCCCGGACACGCGGACGTACAGAACCATTTGGCCGCGCCCCGTTCCAGTTTGGAGAAACGTCATGTACATCACCGGCTGAATGGAGCCGGTGGGGTTCATGAATCGCGAATCCTCGACGACGCCGACAATTTCGTAGGGTACAGGTGTGGGGTCGTAACGCGGTTCCGTCAGGTCCCTCATTCGCGGCCTGTTCGTAATCACACACGCTTTACCAATCGGATTTTCGCCTGGAAACACAGCCCGGACGAAAGCTTCGTTCACGATGCAAACGGCCGGTGAGCTCTCGCCGAGGTCGCCGCTATTGAATTCACGGCCTGCCACGACCGGAATCCCGGCAGTGGCGAAATAGCTGGGGTAGGTCATCAATACTCCCACGCCTGCAGATTCGCCCGAAGCGAAGCGGATCATCGATGCAGCATTCGCGTTCGGTCTGGTCGGTGTGACCTGCGACATGCCCACGGAGCGGACACCGGGAATCGGTTCGACTCGCCTGATGAGCTCCCGGTAGATGCCGTCCAGGCGCTGGGACGCGCCCGGGATGTTCCTTTGGTCGCTTCCCCGCGGTTCCACGCGGATGATCAATACGCCTTCGCGGGAGCCCGTTTCCGGTCCATTAAGATTTCGCAGGCTGCGGACGAATAGGCCAGCGGCGATGATCAGCTGCAGTGAGAGCGCGACCTGAAGCACGGCGAGAATTTTCCCAGGTCTGAGTCCGCCCCGAACACTCAAGGAATTTCCCAGGCCTTTCAGCGCCGGCGCAAGATCGATCCGTGTGCTTCGCAACGCGGGCGCCAGTCCGAACAGCAGCCCTGTAACGACGGACACCGCGGCGGTGAATGAAAGAATCCTCAAGTCGGGATTCAAATCCAATGCGATCGCGCTTCTCCCGGCGGACATGTAGACTGTGAGCAGCATCGTCGCCCAGCGCGCCAGCAAGATTCCGCACGCGCCTCCGAGCATGGCCAGCACCAGGCTCTCGACGACTAGTTGGCGGATCACCCTCCCGCGGCTCGCTCCGAGCGCGAGGCGCATCGCAAACTCCGGACGCCGCCCCGCCGCGCGCGCCAGAAGCAAATTGGCGGTATTGGCGCACGCGATCAGCAGGACCACTCCAACCACTGCCATCAGAATGAAGAGTGCTTGCGAGAACTGAAGACGAAGTGCGGAAAGTCCGGTGGCAGCGGGATTCAGAGCGATGTTCCAGTCGCCGAAACCGGCCATCTTCGCCGAATCCGGCACCCTAGGAGTTATCTGCCGGTACACGGCTTCGAGCGCGGCGGCCGCCTGCTGGGAATACACGCCAGGCTTTAAACGTGCGAGCGTGAGACACCACGTCCGCATGATGATCGGATTCGCGAGAAGATTTTCCAGTGCTGGCTCGACGGTGGGTTGCATCATCATCGGGACGAAAATGTCCGGCGCGGTGCCAACTTCGACGCCGAAGAACTCGGGCGGCACGACCCCGACGATGGTGAACGGTGTGCCGGAAATTGAAATCGTCCGCCCTATGGTTGTCGGGTCCAAGCCGAAACGCCGCCTCCAATACCCGTGGCTGATCATCGCCACCGGATGTCCATTCGGCACGCGGTCGTCCTCAAGGTCAATCGCCCGTCCGGCGATCGCATTCACGCCGAGGAGCGAGAAATAGTTGCCGGCGATCATTTGCCCATCAATGGTCGGCTCCAAGCTTCCGTCCACACTCACGTTCAACCGTGTTGGCGAATATGCCGTCAGTTCGGCCATCTGGCCGTATTCCCGGAGAGCCTTGTACTCTTTGTAGGTGAAGCCGTTCTGAACTTTTCCGCTTCTGCTTCTGACCACCGCCAACAGGGTCTCCGGATTTTTCACAGGAAGCATCCGCCACATCACCGCGTCGATCAGGCTGAAGATCGCGGTGTTCGCGCCGATGCCGAGCGTAACGGAGAGAACGACGACTGCGGTGAAGCCTGGTGCTTTCGAGAGAGTTCGCACCGCGAAGCCGAAATCCTGGGCGATACCTTCAATAAAACGAAACAGGCGTTCCATTCTCGCGGCTCCTTTTGCTCGTGGGGGTGTCCTTGGGAGGTATGACGTTGAGTTCCGCCAAGTGTTGGCTTAAAACCAACTTTGCCTGCAGCGGACACTGGGCGGGACTGCGTGCGGAAGGTTTGTGCACGGATCATTGCGCTGAACTGATTTCACGCTACCGCCTTGAATAGTTCCATGGAATCACTTATCCAACTCCATCGTAGACGTGTTCGCTGCGGGGATTCATTTGACGGGTCGATCGCGGCCGGTAGGCCCTCTTATCTTCAAAACTGGTACGCGCTCATGCGCTCGGGGCTGATCCTAAGGATGAAAGGCGTTGTGCGGGAGTATCTTTATTTCGTCTCTGTCAGAATCGGAGCCGGCGCGGGATTGCCCGCAGCAGAGCCTGCTGTTCAGCGCCGCTGAAGCCGAGCCAGCGCTGGCTCATGTCGCGGTTCCGGTTTTCCCCAGACCGCCCGCATGATCCCGGACGAGGCGTGCTTCTCGCCGAGCAGCAGGTGCTCGATCTCATGGGTTGCCGCGTACGCCATAAGCGTCCCGATCGAGATTCCGTTATGGCCGGCATACTTGCGGATCTCAGAGACGTCGATCGAAGAATAGCCACTATCGACAATGGGAGGCTCCCAGCACATCGCTGAGGCTGCTGGCCGTTCCCTGATGGGCCGCCACAATCCGCGGCATTACTGTTCCCTTTTCAAGGTTGGCGTCGCACAGCGCCGGCCGTGGGCCTTGTTGATGTCCCTGGCAATGGACCCACTCGACCCAGATGCCGGCCCGGGACTGCCGACCAGGTTCCGAGCTGGTCACGCGACGGCCGTTGGATCTACTTCGGGTCGCACAGGTCTGGCCAATGGCGGGTATGGAAGGCGCCAGCTAGTGGCGGCGATGCTGGAAGAAAAGACCGGCCTGATCCGCATTGTGGCACGGTTGGAGGGACATTGAGCCGGTGGGATCACCGTGTCATCCGATGGTGCGTACCTGCTATTCGACGTGAGAGACAACTATCGCAGTGACCTGATGCTGGTGGAGGGGTTCCGCTAGAGGCCAGCGGATTCCTAGGCGCAAGACTCGTCATGGACGATAATGACCGATAACGGCCGTCAGTTTTGCGCACTTAGCTGGGGAAAGCCGAGGGTTGGCTGTAAACCCCGAGTAAAATGAGAGGCATAATGAAACGTCGCAACTTCATCCAGTCGGTCGGCGCAGCAGCCGCCTTCATCGAGACCGCCTCCGCTCAGGCGCCGCTACGGACCCCGGGACTCCGGTTCGATCTTCATACTCACTTCTACACGCAGGCATATTTCGACAACATCCGTGAATCGGGCGGCGACTTCTCATTCGATAAGAGCCCAACCGGGCAGACCATCATCACGCATCGCGGCGCGCGATTCTTCGGCATTACGCCGCCGATGACCAACATCGAACTCCGGATCGAAGCGATGGACCGGGTGGGAATCGACGTCCAGGTTGTCTCGCTGTCTACGCCCAATATCTTCTACACCGACGGCGTGCGCCAGCCCTTCGTAGCGCGCATGATGAACAATGCTTATGCGGATTTGGTCGCGAAATATCCGAAGCGGTTCAAGGCCTTTGCATCCATCCCGATGGATAACCCTGACGAGGCGCTGAAGGAGCTGCATCGCGCGATGGGAGAACTGAAGCTCAATGGCGTGATACTGCTCAGCAACATCGGCGGCAAGCCGCTGACCTCACCCCAATATCGTCCATTCTTTGCCGAGGCAAATCGGATGAAACTGTGTATATTTTTGCACCCGATGCTGCCGATGGCTTCCGAACCCTTCAAGGAATACGTTCTGGGTCCGATCATTGGCTTTCCAATGGACACGACATTGGCTGTAGCGCGGATGTGCTACGACGGCATGCTCAAGGACTTCCCGGCTATCCGCTGGATCATCGGCCATATCGGCGGCGCCGTGCCGTATTTAATGGAACGAATGGACAGCGGATTCCGCGACTTTGTCGAATGCCGCGCGAAGATCGACCAGCTGCCCAGCGTGTACCTAAAGCGGCTCTATTACGACACGGTCACGTTTAACCCGCAGAATCTAATGATGACCCGCGATCTGGTCGGCTCCGATCACATGGTGATGGGAAGCGATTTTCCGCACCTTCTGGGATCGATTGACAAAGCGGTGTCATCGATCGAGGCGCTAAACATTCCTCAGGCAGAGAAGCGGCGCATATTTGAAGGGACGGCGTTGTCGATCCTGAACAACGTCTAGCTAAAGGAGTGCAACTCTGAGTCCTCCCCTCGGGCCTTCTGACGGCAGATCTTCCGCGCTGGCTCGAATTTCACAACGCCGAAACGGCGTTCGCGGAAAGATCAACTTCCACCGTCCGGCCAAGGGCGGCCTGTGGCATGGCTAGATGTCGGCGAACTCAGGCCTGCGATATAAAATTGACACCAATGACCGCTCAAGAAGTTCGCACATACATTGGTTCAGGCTGGGCCTCGCGCAAGGTGCTAGAGGCCGCGCTCGCCCTGCCACCCGAAGACCGAACCAAGCCGATGAGCGTCTCCCTCGAAAGCATCGCGAACCCGCTCGCTCACATCTATTTCGGAGACGCAATCTGGTTTTCGCGGATTGCCGACCTCAACTATCCGGTGCCGCCCCATGATGCGGCTCCCGTCGCTCCATTTCGTCATCGTAGAATGGCCTCGACTGCAGACCAAGTGGGAAGCCTGGGCAAATGCGGTCACCGACTCAGACCTCGCCCGTGAGGTTCCCTTCAAATCACGCTTTGTCGGCAACGCCGCACTTCCTGCGCGGCAGATCGTGATGCACGTGGTGAACCACGCCACACTACACCGCGGCCAAATCGTCGGCATGCCGCGTCAGCTTAGCATGAAGCCGCCCGCCGACGAACTCTTGTTTTACTACTACGAACAAGCCGCGCCTGTCACCAGCTAGCGATTCGGCGCACCCCTCAGATGCGGCGTTCTGGAAAACGCCGATAATCCGTCACAACAGTTCTCGGATGAAACGCACGATTTGCACTTGGCGGCCCAAGCGGCGAGAACAAGAGTTATTCCTGCCCCCACCGATGAATGTCAGTGTTTGGCGAGGAGCGTTTGGATGTACGCCTCAACCGTGTCTCGATCCACCAGTTGCTCAAGGTAGGCCGCCGCGACCTTCCCCTCTTGGTCGATGAGGAACGTATCCGGCAGGTTGCGAATTTTGAACTGCTGAGCGGTTATTTCGTCGCCGAGCAACATCTGGCACCCCACCTTCGTGCTGGCCAGAAACGGCGTCAACGCCTTCCACCCGTCCTCGTCCAACGATACGCCCACTACGGCGAATCCCTGCGGTCCGTACTTCTTCTGAAACTCCGAAAACCAAGAAATCTCTCGCTTGTATCCCATACACCAGGTGGCCCAAAAATCAAGCAGAACGACTTTGCCACGATAGTCCGTGAGCCTTACTGTCTTGCTCGTAGCATCTTTCAGCTCGAAACCAGGAGCCGGCTTCCGCTCGGGTACGGATTGCAGAGGAAGAGCGGGCTGATCGGCAGAGGATGCGCCGCCAGCGAGCGCGAGAAGCACTACACACAAATTTCGCCCTTCATGTCGTTCTCCTGAGCTGAAGCGATGCCAGTCGACTATTTTAACCCTCCTTGAAGTTCTGAGAGTAGTTGAAGGGCGTCAATAGGGCGCAGCTCGTCGCTGGGGAAGCACAGAGCGGCGAACGGCGGGTCGTTGCCGTTAATGCTAGACAACGGTTGGGAGGCTTGGCAGCCACTTAACTTGTCGCATACGCTGTAGACGGCACCCCATGATTCGTTTCGGAAAGCTTCAAGAAAGACGATATCCATCAACTTGAGTTGGCGACGCTGTTGTGATTCGGTCGTATAAGGTCCTGGCAAGACAAATCATCGCGGGAAGCGTTGAACCCGCCTGAATGGCGCTCTTCGCCCCATCATGTTGGTGTTGACCATGCGCATGATCTGGTCGTCCGTCAGCCCTTCCAGCGGACCTGCCATGCCATAGCCAGCATTGTTGAAGACTACATCGACGCCGCCGCTGGCGATGACCTTTTCGGCGACGCTCATGATCTGTTGCGGGTCGGTGCTATCCAGCGCCGTCAGCTCCACGCCGGGGATCTTGTTGAGCTCCATTTCCTTCTCCGGGTTGCGCATCGTCGCGATGATGGCCCATCCCTTCGAGGCAAATAGCTGGCCGCAGCTCGACCGAGCCCCGATGAACTGCCTGTAATGAAGATCGTCTTTTGATGTTGAGTGCTCACAGCGTCATACCTCCGTCGACGGGCAAAACAGCGCCTGTCACGTAGGATGCGGCCCCTGAACATAGCCAGGTTGCCGCAGCTGCCACCTCTTCTGATTTGGCAATCCGGCTCATGCGTGTTCGCCTCTCATAGTGTTCTCGTGAGTTCGGCGTGCTGTGGATGACATCCATGAACAGCGGTGTTTCAATCGAACCTGGCGCAATGGCATTCACCCGTATATTCTTTGAAGCAAACTCCCTGGCAGCCACCTTTGTGATCCCTACTATTGCCCACTACCAGGCCTAATCGATGCGCCAAAACCATCCGCTTGCGGCACACCTCTGGCAGCTCGACTTCATGTGGTGATTGCAACGTACGCCTGCAAACGAAGCGGACCCGCAAGACCTACTCGACGAGACGCATGAACGCGAAATCGTTATCTACTGGAAGAACGCGGAATTCGGCGACATAAACGTGCGGTTGTCGCTGGGGCCGCCTGAATACCTAGCGGCGGTCGAGGCACACCTGCGTGTGCGGAGTGCGCCTCCGGACGGCTTGAACGTCGCGGCCGGTTCTGGTCGCTTGTTGACGTGACCAATTTCTCCGCTTAGCTCTTTGCCGGGCCATGGTTCAGTGAGGTTGAGAACCTGTTAACGCCCTTCCCAACGCGGCTTCTGCGGGCCCAAACTCACGTTCTAGTCCCGCCCACCTTATGAGGCGTATGTCCTGTGAAACGCTCTCTGATCCGCTGATCACGTCCACCATCCCCTGCGGAGTCGCAGACGCGATGCCGACTTCCGGGTCCTAATCAGGTCCGGGAGCAACCCGGACTATTTCCGAGTGCCCGACAACCCGCCCGGAACCCGCAAATCTCACCTGCGTCGAGCCGGAATGAGTAACTCGGGTCTTAGCAAACCTACTCGGATCCAATTAGCCGCGCGGGTCGGCTAGCATTTACGAACCGCGCGGAAGGGCGAGTCTACTTGGACGAAAACGCCCAACCCGTAAAAGCGACGCCTTTCGGATAGGGAACGGATGGTCCGCCACTCGGAGGCTACTTTCTAGATTGTCGGTAACGAGAAAATCGCGGCGGGACGACCGTCGCCTATGCTAGGACGCAAATCGTCCCCATATCGAGTGCTGTGCCGGGATTGCGAGCTTAAAGATTTATCTTTTCTGCTTTCCATAAGGAACACGTCGGGTGTGGACGATGGTCGACGTCACAGTGCGAAGGTAGTTCAGCACCCATCACCAGCGAGGCGGAAAAGCCCCGGAAAATGTACCGCGGCCACTTGGTCGAACGCGACCTTGTCAGACCGTCGTGGCGGCTGCTCTGAATCGGCCATCCGGAAAGGGCTCAGGGGGAATCTTGGGAATCACCGTATCTGTTTTTGGGACGGCCATTCTCGTCGCTCCGCGAGAATCACGCGCGACTCGTACAAAGTTCCGACCGAGGACACGAGCCAGAAGTCCAGTTGTGAGAAGAGTGAGGGCCTTCTCGCAGGATGAAAGATGGCGGCAGGTTGTATAGTCAGATCAGGAGATGCGCTCATGAACGCTCTACTTTTGATGTTGATTCTCGCGGACGGGGCAGCCTTCCCCGGCACGTGGAAGGGCCGTATCAGCGACTTGAAGTGCGGCGCGATGGTAGATGCGGCGTGCAATAAGCGCTGTATCGAGGAAGGCCACCAGCAGGCTGTGCTTGTCGAAGATGAGACGGGCGAAATACGGCCGATCACCAACACGGATTTCGTGAAGAAATACGCCGGCGCGCATGTGGAGGTCCAAGGAACTTCAAAGGACGGCCAGATCAACGTCCGGGATGTGAAACGACTGGACAAGTAGCTCGACCTCGGAGTTGACCTCGTTTGGAAACTGGGGCTGCGATAGAAAAGCCTGCTCGCCCTGTGACGGCGAGGCGCGCTTGTTGGGCCTCTGAAGTCCTCATGTGGAAAGTCAAACCTCGGCAAAGCACCAGCCAGATAATACACATTATCGTCCGCCGCTTCGCAACGAGTTTGGCGTCGTCCTCATTGTCCATATGAAGCGCCGTGTGCGCGAAGCAGCTGACGAAGACACCGGACCGGCCCGTCAGATATAATGTTGGCCCTCCAAGGAGGGGGTTACCATGGGCACACAATCCCTGGGCAGAATTTCAAAAGAGTCAGTTGGATGGTCCATCGCGCTTAGCGTCCTAATGATTCTCACTGGTGTTCTCGCTATCGTGATTCCACCGGAGGGAGGAATCGCCGTGCTACTGGTCGTTGCCTGGCTGCTCATCTTCAGTGGCGCGGCCCATCTAATATTCGCCTGGCATACCCGGCCAGCAGGCGGAATGGTATGGGAGCTGCTACTGGGCGTTCTCTACATCTTCGTGGGCGGCTATGCGTTGCTCAACCCGGTGGCAGGCTTGGCGTCCCTTACGCTTGTACTGGCGATTTACCTGTTTATGGAAGCGATGTTGGAACTGATCCTGTCGTTCCGTCTCCGTCCGCTGCCTGGATCGAACTGGCTGCTGGTTGATGGGATCATCACCTTGGTCCTTGCGATCCTGATTTGGAGGAGCTGGCCATCGAGCAGCGAATGGGTGATCGGCACCCTGGTGGGGATCAGCATGCTTTTCAGCGGTGTGGCCCGCTTATCATTAGCTCTTGCCGGCCGCCGTGTGGTCGCCGGGTTACCTTGACAGACGGGATCGAAACAGTACGAGTCTCGGCTCAGTGGGAACCATAGTTCCGTTATCGGATGCATCTTGGCGCCCTTGGCGTTTCCCCCACCGGTCATCACTGGATCACAGTTCTGACGGCGATGTTCTTGCATGGAAGCTGAAAGACGCGATACGTCACCTGTTTTGGGACCTGCGGCTGGACCTCAACGCCGGCAAGTCGCGCATTTACCGAATGGCGGACGGAGTCACGTTTCTGGGATGGAGCATCGTCCCCGATCATACCCGGCTGGTGCGTCCGAATATCATCCGCTTCCGCCGGCACATGCGCGGAATGCCTGGAAAGAAGTAGAGCAGCGCATCCGGGCGTGGCTGGCGCACGCGGACAATGGCGATACCGGCTTTGCCCCGAATGCGTTCTTGTTCTCTCCTGGCCCACGGATCGATGATAAGTTCGCCGGACGGCGCGGCGTCACTCTTATCCATATAGAGAATTCTGATGATGTGGCGCACTTCGTTGGGCTCGATTTGTCCGGAAGGCGCGAGGTGCGACCTTTTTGTTGTTAAGAAAGGAATCCTCCCACGAATTTGCTTCGCGGAGCTTGCCGGAATTGGCGGTGTCGGGCCTTTTTTAGTAATCCGACAATGCAGCGCCAGCCACAATGGCAGAAGTAGTATCCAGAAGCCGCCCACGTGCTCCTTGGTTCTCAATGTACGGCCCGTCGGTGATGACTTCCTCTCCGCCAAGTTGCTTACGAGTTGCGCGGCGTGGACCCAGAAGGCCAGAACAGATCGAGCGTGCGGATAACGGCGTGAACAATCTAAATCCTCAGCTTGATCTCCGCCGGCCTACTTACTCTGCTTAGGCTGGAAGCGAAGGGAGGCATCCATAAACAGCGCGGCGAGAAATGCCGCTACAAAAAAGGTAAAGGCCAGCGACAAGCTTTCCGTCACGAACCGGGTATACAGAATGGATAGCGCAATCAGCGTGAACAACTTGATTGCGACTACCACAAGTCCGGTTCGAGGCGTATCCTTACTGTAGGTCCAATGCCTTAGTGGCTTCCCGGTTATGGTCTCTAGGCCACTCGAATAACTCATAAGACCGCAAAAGATGCCGATAACCGCCCAAAGTACATACTGGACTACTCCTTCTTCGCCAGCCGCTGAGAGAATAAAGGTGATCATTACACCGATAAGCCCAAATACGACTACGTGGATAGTCGTGCTGGCGGACGACCTGGGCAATCTTCTTAACCATAAGAGCAGCTTCACGCCTCTAGCACGACCTGCGAGAAGGCGGCCGCTCTCGCGCGCGATTCTTGCGATCGCGTTTTCTTGCTAGCGCGGCCTTGACACGCATCTTCTGGCCCGGCTTCAAGTAGAATGCGTGACTCTTGATGTCCTTGATGATGTCCTCATTAAGAACCTTACGCTTAAAGCGTTTGAGCGCGCTTTCCACGCTCTCGCC
>JBEKOZ010000048.1:0-13919 GCA_049521275.1 Bryobacteraceae bacterium
GCCTCGATTCGACACCGGGCGTGGAAGTTTCCACCGTCACCACCAACATCCCTCTGTCCGGATCGTGGAGCTTTTCCTGCGAAATCGAGGGAGAGCCGCAGCCTGACGCGCGCCGCCGGCCTAACGTGGACGCCATCCTCACCACGCCCGATTATTTCCGCGTCATGGGCGACCAGATCCTCGCCGGCCGCGACTTCACCGCGGCCGACGGAACTCCCGCCTCCCTCACTGTCATCGTCAATCGCCAGTTCGCCCAAAGTTTCTGGCACGACGAAAATGTCCTGGGGAAGCGCCTCCGCTTCTACAAAACCGATATCGCGGAGCCTTGGCTCACCGTCGTCGGCGTCGTTCCCGACATTTCGCAGGACAACCAGTCGAGGGCCAAACGCAGTCCCCTCATTTATCTTCCTTTTCGCTTCGAGGTCAGTTACGACCCGTTCGTAGCGGCGCGAACCTCGGTCCCGCCATCCACTCTGAAAGAAGTGTTCCGGCGCGAAGTGGCGGCCATCGACGATAATCTCCCCGTGCTCAACCTGCGCACCATGGAGGAACAACTGGAGCGGCGCAACTGGCCCTACCGCGTCTTCGGCTCCATGTTCGCGATCTTCGCCGCCATCGCTCTCGCCCTCGCCTCCGTCGGACTCTACGCCGTGATGGCCCACTCCGTCAGCCAGCGCACGCAGGAAATCGGCGTGCGCATCGCCCTCGGCGCCCGCGACCGCAACATCCTGCGCCTGGTCTTCTCAGAAGGCATGCGCCAGCTCGCCATTGGACTCGTCCTCGGCCTCGCCGCCGCGCTCGCCGTGACGAAAATCCTGAAAACCCTGCTGGTCGACGTCTCTCCCTCCGATCCGCTCACCTTCGTCTCCGTCGCCCTGGTGCTCTCCGCCGCCGCCGGACTCGGTTGCCTGATCCCGGCTCGCCGCGCCATGCGCGTAGACCCGGTAGAGGCGCTGCGGCACGACTAACGAAAAGCCACCCCGTTTGAAACGGCGGGGGGCTACAACGCGTCTCCGTTTAATGGTACTTTGTGATTCGGAGGCGGAATGAAACAAACGCCAGGCGGCTCGCTTTTTTTGAGCTGTCTTCTTCTGACGAACCTGCTCGGCGCCCAGGCCCCGGAACAACAGCCGCCGGCTGCGCCGCCCAGGCTGTTCATCAACATCGTCGAGGGAGAAGGCACGCTGAACAATGTGAAGCAGCGCGTGAATCGGGAGCCGATCGTGCAGGTGGAGGACGAGAATCACAAGCCCATCGCCGGAGCGGCGGTGATCTTCTTTCTCCCCACTTCCGGCCCTAGCGGAACCTTCGCCAACGGCTCGCAGACCCTCACTGTCACCACCGATTCGCTCGGACGCGCCAGCGCCACCGGCATCCGTCCCAATCACGTCGTCGGCAAGCTGCAGATCCGCGTCACCGCCTCGGCCAACGGGCAATCTGCCAGCGCGATCATCACCCAGGCCAATATCGCCGGCGCCAACGTCGGCGGAGGACTCAGCACTCCCATGAAAGTGCTGATCGTGACCGGCGCCGTCGTCGGCGTCGCGGCGGCTGTCTATTTCGGAGTGCGCAGCACCACCTCCAGCACCGCCTCCAGCGTCATCATCACTCCGGGGATACCCACCGTAGGAGCACCACCAAACTAATGCGCACGTTTCTCCTCGCCACCCTTTTCTGCGGAGCCGTATCGGCCCAACTCGGCGGACCCCTCATCGGCTATGTGCCCGAGGGCTCTACCATCCGTCCCATGTACGGATTGCCGGCCGCGGGAGCCATCGGCGCGGAAATCGCCGAAGGCGGCTGGGCTAAAATTGCGATTTCGCCCGCCCAGAATTTCGTCATCGCCACAGCCGCCGATACCGGAGAGGTCCTGTTGGTAAACCTGGTCAAACCCAGCGTGACCGCCGTTCCGGGCGCCGCCTCCAATCCCGACGTCATCGCCATCAGCCCCAGTGGCACCTCCGCCGCACTCTGGTTCCCTTTAACCAATCGACTGGAAGTCGTTACCGGATTGCCGGGTTCTCCTTCGGTCCGCGTGATCGACGTCTCCTTCCTGAACGCTTCGCCTCTCGCCATCGCCATCAGTGACGACGGCCAGTGGACCGTCGGTCTCTGGTCGGCTGGCGTCTACGCTTTCGGACCCAGCAACCAGGTGATTCCCCTTCAGACCGACCCTAGCGTCGCCGCGCTGGCATTTTTCTCCAACAACCACAACCTCGCGCTGGCCACCGCCGTGCGCGCCACTTCGATCGCCGATCTCGGCGGCACCATGCTGCCCTCGGTCCTCTACGATTATTCCTCGCAGCCGCTCTCGCCGCGCGCCATCGCGCTCTCTTCCGATAATTCACGCGCCGTGGTCGCGGGTAGCACCGGCAAGCTTCTCGACATCGCCATCTCCGCCGCAACCGCCAATCTGGTCGACTGCCACTGCGCGCCCGACGGTCTCTACGGCCTCGGCGGCGCCCTCTTTCGATTGAACGGAACCAGCGCGCCCGGTAGAAGCGGACGCACCACGGAGCTCAAGCTCTTCGACGCGGCCGCGGGCGCCGTCTGGATCGTGCCCCCCGCGCTGAATCGGGCCGGAGGAAAGAAATGAGGCCGGAAATGAGATCCCTCCGCGCGCTCCTCCTGACCCTGGTCTTCGCCGCCATCCCCGCCGCGGCGCAAACCATCACCACCACCTCGATGCCGAACGGCACCGTGAACGTGGCGTATTCATTCCAGCTGGGCTGCACCAATTGCGCCATCAACGCTGTCTGGTCGATCTCGCCCGCGTCCGGACCGTTGCCGCCCAACCTGGGCATCAACCCGTCCAGCGGAGTCATCTCCGGAGTCCCCACCACCTCCGGATCCTACCCCTTCCTCGCGCAGGTGCAAAACCCGGCCCAGGCCCCCGTTACACAAGCTCTGACCATCAACATCGTCGGTCCGATCACTATCACCACCTCCTCGTTTCCGAACGGCACTTTGAACAACACTTATACCTCGCCGCCCCTGGCGGCCAAGGGTGGCATTGCTCCCTATACCTGGATTCTTGCCACCGGCCCCCTGCCGCCCGGCTTGGGCTTGTCGTCCACCCCCAGCGGCACAGTCATCGCGGGTGTACCCACCGCCGTGGGAACCTATCAGTTCATTCTGGAGGCCACCGACAATTTCGGGGATGCCGGCACCGCCGTGCTGTCCATCTCCATCGTCAGCGGAGTCGCCATCACCACCACTGCGTTGCCGAACGGCGTCGTAGGTCAGGTTTACAACGTGCAGTTGACCTGTGCGGCATGCACGGGCTACACCTGGAGCATCTCGAGCGGAACTTTGCCGCCAGTCCTTTCCATTAGTCCCAGCGGCGACATCACCGGCACCCCCACCACGGTCGGAACGTTCACGTTCTCAGTATCGCTTTCGTCGACCAGCCCTCCAATAAGTACCGTCACCCAGCCTCTCTCCATCACCATCAATCCCCCGCTGGAGATTACCCCGGCCACTCTTCCGGTCGCCACAGTCAACGTGCCGTACTCGACCACCATCCTCGGTACGGGAGGCAGTCCGCCCTACACCTGGTCCTTCACCTCGACCGCCAACGCCGGCCTGAAAATAAACTCCAGCAGCGGAGTCATCTCCGGCACGCCCACCGTCGGAGGCCAGTACACGCTCGGCGTGATGCTCGCCGATAGCGGCGGCCTCAGCGTCACCAGGCTCTTCATCCTGTACGTCGCCAGCACCCTCAGCGTGACCACCACGTCGCTTGCGAACGGCACCGTGGGAACCGTTTATCCTACGCAGACTCTCGCGGCGACCGGCGGACAGCAGCCCTACGTCTGGAGCGTCCCGCCCGCCGCACTCCCTCCCGGACTCCTGCTCAATGCCAAGCCAGGCACCATCACCGGTACGCCCACCAGCGCCGGAACCTATCCGTTCACCATGACCGTCACCGATACGCTGGGCAACATCGCCAGTGCGAGTTTATCGATCACCGTCGCCGGATCCAACGTGACCATCACCATTTCCCCCACCACCCTGACTGGAGGAACCGTGGGCGTCGCGTATTCCCAGGCCCTGACCGCCTCGGGCGGCGCGGCTCCGTATACCTGGTCGATATTTTCCAGTGTGCTCAGTGCCGCCGGCCCGCCCGCCGGGGCCCTCCCCGCGGGGCTGACCTTGAACCCCGCAACCGGTGTCATCAGCGGCACGCCCACCGCTGCCGGGACCTTCGGCTTCACCGTCCAGGCGATCGACTCGAACAAGGCCTCCGGCCTGCAGGCCCTCAGCATCGTGATCGCCCCCGCGCCGCCCTTGACCGTCACCACGACCTCGCTCCCTGGCGGAACCGTAGGCACCGCCTACTCGCAGACTCTCGCCGCCACCGGGGGCCTCAGTCCCTATACCTGGTCGGTCCCCCCCGGCACACTTCCCGCTGGCCTGGGGCTCAACGCCACTACCGGAGCCATTACCGGAACACCCACCGCCGCCGCGACTTCTTCCTTCACCGTGACCGTGACCGACTCGGTCAAGAATACCGCGCAGCATGCGCTGTCCATCGCGATTGCGGCGGCTGTGCCGCCCCTCACGGTAACGGCGTCGGCCCTCCCCGCTGCCACCGTAGGCATTGCCTACACGGAGTCGCCTCTCACCGTCAGCGGAGGTACGCCGCCCTATGCCTACTCGTTCGGCGCGCTGAATTCCAACGCCGTGGTCACCACCAACACCGACGGCCTCAAGATCAATCCTTCTACCGGCGCGATCTCCGGCACTCCCATTGCGGCCGGCCAATTTACCCTCCCCGTCATCGTCAACGACAGCAGTTCTCCGGTGCAGACATCGGCGCAGAATCTGCCCCTCACGGTGAATAGTGCCCCGCCGCCCACGGTCACCTTGACCGGAGTGCCCCCGAGCTCCGGCTTCGACCAACAGGTCGCCCCCACGCTCTCGATCAGCGCCGCTTATCCCACGGCCCTCACCGGAACCATCGTGCTGACCTTCGCGCCTTCGGTCACCCCGCCCCAAGGCTCCACCGGCGCGATTGACGATTTGATGATCCAGTTCTCTAACGGCAGCCGGACCATCGATTTCACCATTCCCGCCGGAAGCACCACGCCCACGCTCAACAATGCCAGCAGCATTACCGTGCTCACCGGCACCACCGCCGGAGCCATCACGCTCACCACCACGTTGACCGACTCGAGCGGCGCAACGCTGGGCTCCCCGTCGGTCCAAACCATCGTCAACAACGCCGCCGTTCCATTTATCGACAAAGTCACCCTCACGCAAGTCCCGGGAGGGGTCACCGTCACGGTGACCGGCTTCTCCTCCACCCGTGATATGAACAACGGACAATTCGCCTTCGTTCCCGGCACCGGGGACTCGTTCGCGAACCCCAGCCAGACCAGCGGGATCTTGGATGTTTCCGTGGCGCTGAACGGGGCGTTTACCACCTGGTGGGCCGACCCCGCCCAAGCGAACCCCTTCGGCACCCAATTCACGCTCACGGTTCCGTTCACCCAAACCAACGCCGCCGGCGCCTCCGTCCCCCAGTTGGTCATCGTCTCCGTCACTGTGACCCTTTCCAATTCAAAAGGCGCCTCCAACCCAGTGAGCCTATCGCAGTAAGCCTGCGTCTTCCGTGGCGCGCGCCCCCAGGCGTGCCGCGGTGCCACTCGTGGCTCCGCCTCCGTCGAAAAATTGTCGAAAAATTGGGGACTGCCTACTCTGTCCCAAGGCGCCGCCTTTGCGCCGCGTGGACAGAGCGGGCTTCCCAATTTTTCGCCCCATCCACTCAGCCCCGCGGTACTCGGGCCACCGACCCAGGCTGACAGGGGTTAAAACCCCGTCGCGTTAGCGCGGGGCTTCGCCGAAGCATAGGCGGCAGAGGCTTCAGCCTGTGAGTGGGGCTGCGCCTTGCGCTGCCTCAAAAAAACTCAGAGCATTCTCCCCCTGCTTCACCACCCGACTCCTCTTCAACACCCCATAACTCTCTCCCAGCGCGAACCGCGAAGCATGCTGCACGATCGTCAACCCCGGCGGTTCCTCGGCAAGCGCCGTCAGCGCCCGCTCATACTCCTGTTCGAGCGGATACGGCGGATCCAGAAACGCAATGTCCGCAGTCTCGATCTTCGGAATCACGCGAGCCGCTCGCCCCTCCCAAACCCGCCCGCGCTTTTCGAGGCCCAGCGTTTTCAGATTGAACCGGATCACCTCCGCGGCGGCATGGTTGTGCTCGACAAAAACAGCCCGCTCCGCTCCCCGGCTCAGGGCCTCGATCCCCACCGCTCCCGTCCCCGCATAAAGATCTAAAAAAATAGCACCCGAAATTCGAGGCGCCAGAATGCTGAACAAAGACTCCCTCATCCGGTCCGGCGTCGGCCGCACTTCGAGCCCGGGAAGACTTTTCAGCACCCTGCTCCGGAACTCGCCGCCGATTACACGCATGAAATTATGGTCGAATAAGGCTTCTTACAGGTCGTTTTCTGCGCACTTATGGTCATTTAACCCACCAAAACCAGCCCATAACGCCTCTGCCAGTGGTCGCGGATGAACTGCACACCCCTCCTCAGTTCCTCCTCCGAAGGCGGATTCTTTACAAACGCCGCTGCCTCATTGCGGGCAATTTCCAGAATATCTCCATCGCGCAGGATATTACCGATCTGGAACGCCGGCAAGCCCGATTGCCGGGTCCCGAAAAACTCCCCTGGCCCCCGCAGTTTCATGTCCATCTCGGCGATGTAAAACCCGTCGTTTGAATCGACTAGCGTTCTGATCCGCTCTCGCCCCGTGTCGCTCATCTTGCCCGTGACCAGGATGCAATAACTCTGTTCCCCGCCCCGTCCCACGCGCCCCCGGAGCTGGTGCAGTTGAGCCAAGCCGAACCGCTCCGCCTGCTCGACCACCATCACCGTGGCATTCGGAACGTCCACTCCCACCTCGATAACCGTCGTCGATACAAGGATTTGCGTCTCGCCACGCTGAAATTTCTCCATCGCCGATTCTTTCTCCTCGGTGCGCAATTTCCCGTGCAGCAGCCCGACTTTGAGGCCTGGAAACACCAGGGTCGAAAGCTGCTGATGCATCTTCTGGGCAGCCTTCATAGCCTGCGTTTCGGACTCCTCAATCACCGGATAAACCACGTACGCCTGGCGCCCTAAGTCTATCTGTTGCTTGAGGAAAGAGTATACCTGCTCCACTTTTGAATCGTCCACCTGCTTAGTCAAAATCGGCTTCCTCCCCGGCGGCATTTCATCGATGATACTGACGTCTAAATCGCCATAAATGGTCAAAGCCAGCGTCCGCGGAATGGGCGTCGCGGTCATGACCAGAACATCCGGATGCGATCCTTTTTCCATCAACTTCTGCCTCTGCTCCACCCCAAAGCGATGTTGCTCATCGACAATCGCGAGGCCAAGCCTTTTAAATTCAACGCCTTCCTCAAGCAGCGCATGGGTCCCGCAAACGACCTGCGCCAACCCCGCCGCCGCCAGTTTCCGGAGCCCCGCTTTTTCCTTTTGCGTATTCGAGCCGGTCAGCAAAATGGTGACGTAATGGAGCTTCTCAAACAGTTTCTTGAAATAGAAAAAGTGTTGCGTTGCAAGGATTTCCGTAGGTGCAAGCACCGCCGCCTGGTAGCCGTTTTCAATGGCGATAATCGCCGCCTCGGCCGCCACCAGCGTTTTTCCGCTGCCCACATCGCCTTGCAGCAGCCGGTACATCGGACGCGGCGCGGCCATATCGTCGGCGATCTCTTTCAACACTCGTTTTTGCGCACCGGTCGGCTTAAACGGCAGCATTTCGATGATCTTAGAGCGTACGCGATCGGTGAGCGCGAACCCTATTCCTGGGTCCAGCCGCGCCCGCGCCCGCTTCAATTCCAAGCCGCATTCGAGCCAGAAAAACTCCTCGAAAATCAAGCGGAACTGCGCCGGCGAGCGGAATGCATTCAGCAATCTGAGCTCTGCGTCGGCCGACGGAAAATGCAACCCTCGAATGGCGGTCCATAAATCCGGCAATTTCAACTGATTAAGGATACGGCTCGGCAGCGGATCGACAATGGGATCGACGCTTTTTAAAATGCGATCGACCAGAGTGCGGAAAATGCGCGTCGAAACCTTGCCGACCCCCGTATAAATCGGAACAATGCGCCCGGTGTGCAGCCCATCGTCGTCATCCGAAAGGATTTCGAACTCCGGATGCATGATCGACAAGCTGCCGGAATAACTATCGAACTCGATTTTCCCAAACAGAGCGATCTTCTGCCCCGGCGTGAGTACATCGTTCAAGTACGCGCCATGAAACCATTTAGCGGCGAGCACTCCTCTCGATTGGTCGGTGAAGGTGGCTTGAAACAGGCCCAGATTCCTGCGCTGAAAACCCGACACCTTGGTCGAGCGCACTTCCGCCAGCACCGTCGCCATTTCTCCGGGCGCCAGATCGCGAATGGTTTTCACATTGCTGCGATCTTCATACCGGAAGGGCGGATAAGTAAGCAAGTCCTCAACGACTTTGAGGTTCTTCGCTTCGAGCATCGCCGCCCGCGCCGGGCCGACGCCTTTCACGTACATCAATGGCGTGGAGAGATCCAACGCTTAGTGTAGGCTAAAATAATGCTGCTCGAAGGAAAAACCGCCCTCATTCTGGGCATCGCGAATAAGTGGAGCCTGGCCTATGCGATAGCGCAGGCGTTCAAAAGAGAGGGCGCGAAGCTCATCCTCACTTATCAGGGTGAGCGCCTGAAGCAGACCGTCGAGGAACTGGGCGCGGAGCTGGGCGCGTCGCAGGTGTTCGAGTGCGACGTGACCAAAGATTGCGCGAAGCTCGCCGAGCTGGGGCGTCTGGATATCGTGGTTCATAGCATCGCGTTCGCCAATCGCGAAGATTTAAGTCGTCCGTTTGTAGAGACATCGCGCGACGGGTTCCTGCTGGCGCAGGAAGTGAGCGTGTATTCTTTGGTATCGGTGGCGCGCGCGACGGCCCCGCTGATGACGGAAGGCGGCGCGCTGATGACGCTGACCTATCTGGGGTCGACGCGGGTGCTGACCAATTACAACGTGATGGGCGTGGCGAAGGCTGGCCTGGAAGCGACGGTGCGGTATCTGGCGAGCGAGCTGGGTGAGAAGAAAATTCGCGTAAACGCGATTTCGGCGGGGCCGGTGAAGACGGCGTCGGCGCGGGGAATCAAGGATTTTTCGAAGATTCTCGAACTGGTGCAAGCAAAGGCTCCGCTGCGGAGGAATACAGATCCGGCGGAGGTCGCGGACATGGCTGTGTTTTTAGGGAGTGACTTGGGGCGCGGCGTGACGGGGGATGTGCTGTTCGTCGATTCCGGGTTTCACATTATGGGGTTGTAAGGTGGGCCGGAGTGAACATATGACCGGACTATCGGACGTGAGAACGGCTTGTCACCGCGTCCCGAAAAGAGCCTTTTGGCCGCACGGCCGTTCAACAGAATTACCGTTTCGGTGAGTATGCGAGGGAGGAAGACAGCTCCCGGAAGGCATCGATTTGCTGCTGAAGCGTGGCCGCAA
The DNA here is from genome assembly GCA_049521275.1 of Bryobacteraceae bacterium. Classification (GTDB taxonomy): domain Bacteria; phylum Acidobacteriota; class Terriglobia; order Bryobacterales; family Bryobacteraceae; genus Palsa-187. The sequence continues at coordinate 9,510 of JBEKOZ010000048.1, forward strand.
CCTTTTCTGCTGTCTCGACAGCATCTGCCCCTGCGAGAAAACGGCGCGGCGGCTTTTCCTGACCCGAAATTGTGATCAAGGCTTGTGCGAGCTTGGCAGGGTCGCCAGCCTGCTGACCGTTGTAGCCTTTCCAGAATTCCATTTGCTTCACTCTGCGCTCGTTGTAGTCCTCAATGGTCCGCTCTGCGAAATTTGTTGAGTCCTCCGTGAGAAGTTCAGTGCGGAAGAAGCCCGGATTGACAATGGTCGTATCGATACCAAACGGCTCCACTTCGGCTTGCAGCGACTGCATCCAGCCCTCGAGGCCAAACTTCGACGCCGCATAAGCGGTACCGAATTCAAAACCGGTAAGACCGGCAGTGGAGGAGATCGTGATTATCAGGCCTGACCGCTGCTTGCGCATGACCGGGAGGACTGCGCGGGTGACACTCATCGGGCCGATAAGGCTGGTCGACAACTGCCGCTCCATCTGCTCCGGGGTCAGCTCTTCAAAAAAGCCCGCATAGAAATTTGCGGCATTGTTGACCAACACATCTATGCGGCCAAACTTCTCCAGAGCCGCTTTAACGACGGATTCAGCCTCAACGGGTTTGGTAATGTCCAGCTTCACGATCAAAAGGCTGTCCGATTTACCCAGCGCCTCAGTCACCCTGCCGGTATTGCGACCCGTGGCGACTACTTCATAGCCTGCTGCCAGCGCCGCCTTTGCGATATCCACACCCATGCCGCGACCGGCCCCCGTGATGACCCAAACTTTGCTCATGCGCGCATCTCCTGCATTAATGATCGCTTGCCGTCTCGTGGAGTGGGGATTACCGTCACCATATACTTCCGCGACCGACAACGGCAAGTGTGCGGCTTTCCCCTCGAAAGAGGTACTCGGGACGAATCTGGGCCCCACCGGACAGGGCTTCCAGAGCTTCGTTTTGAACGGGCGCGCGGTGGGTGCGCGGCGGTTTCGTTCTTTCCTCGGTGATCTTCTTTCACTCGGTGATCAAGGCCGGGCCGGTTTTGGGATTCACCTAGGTCCTTTGACCACCAACTTCTAAACCGGCGTAACCCCCATCGATTGCCGACCGCCGCGCCTGCAACTTCCGAGTGGCCGACCGTCCATTCATTCAGAGCGCCGACCCTTCCCGGATCGCCGTTGATAATTAGTCGCAACTGTAATCGACAACCCAGCCCGGCTTCCTATCCACGACCATGCAGTGGAGAAGCTAGATACGACCAAAGTTTCAGGGATCGGCGATCTCATGCGGGACATCGCCGGGGAAAGGGCCGGCGCGGTAATCCCGGCCTTTTTCTCATTTCGCGTACGACTCCAGATATCCGCATTCCGTGCAACGATAAGCCGTGATCTCATAGTGCGGACCGTCCTTAGACTGTACTCCGCGCCAAAAAGACTTCTGCGGTTCGCCTGGCTGCCATTGCGCCACAACGCTAGATGCGTAATCTTTGTGGTCGAGAATAAACCCTTGTTTCATTTCGCCGTTGCATTTCGGACACTGACTGTGAGATTCCATCATCTCCCCCAGAGCCAATTATCTCAGAGAGCGGCCGGTAGCCTTCAATGCCGGCAAGCTAGTGGCCGGAACTCGTAGGGCGTTCCAGCACGTGGGGCGCTGGGCGAGCGTCGCGGCTCCAATTATTTCTTGAGGGCGGATAGGGCGGCCAGGACTTCTTCGCTGTGGTTGGCGGGGCTTACGCCTTTCCAGATTTTGGCGATTTTGCCGTCGGGCGATATTAAAAAAGTGTTGCGGTTCGAGAAGTGGACGATCATCATCAGCGAATCGTAGGCTTCGGAGACTTTCTTTTCGGTGTCGGCCAGCAGTTTGAAGTGCAGGCCTTGTTTGGCGCAGAAGTCTTTGTGGCTATCGGCGGAATCGACGCTGACGCCTACGATTTCGGCATTGAGCTGTTGGTATTTCGCGATATCCCGCTGGAAGTTGTGGGCTTCGAGCGTGCAGCCGCTGGTGCCGTCTTTGGGATAGAAGTAGAGCACTACCCATTTGCCGCGGAAGTCGTGCAGGCTGACTTTTGAGCCGTCCTGCGAGGGGAGGGTGAAGTCGGGGGCCATTTGACCGACTTGGGACGCGGCGGCGAACAGCGAGGTTGCCAAGAAGAGAAGACTTAGTTTTTGGCGCATATGAATTATGATAGACCTCGGCTAAAGCCGAGGCTGCAAGCTGAAGCTCGCGCCACCATATACTGGTCAGCAGCGGCTGATGCGGACTTATTTCCACCTCGATATGGATGCGTTTTTCGTATCTGTGGAGGAGCTGTTCGATCCGTCGCTCAAGGGCAAACCGGTGGTGGTCGGCGGACGGCCGAATGAGCGGGGGGTGGTTTCGGCTGCTTCGTATGCGGCGCGGAAATTCGGGGTGCATTCGGCGATGCCGCTGCGGACGGCTTACAAGCTTTGCCCGCAGGCCATTTTTGTGGACGGACACCGCGACCGGTACATGGATTATTCGGGGCGGGTGTTCAAAGTTCTGCAAAGTTTTTCGCCGCGAGTGGAAATGGCTTCGATCGACGAAGCGTACCTCGATTTGACGGGAACGGAGCGGCTGCATGGGCCGCCTCTGCGCGCGGCGCACAAACTGCACGCGATGGTGAAGGAGTCGACGGAGCTGAATTGCTCGATCGGCATCGCGGCGTCGCGGATGGTGGCGAAAGTGGCGTCCGATCAGGCGAAGCCCAACGGCGTTTTGTGGATTGTTCCGGGACAGGAGGCGCAGTTTCTGGCGCCGCTCGACGTCCGAAAGATTCCCGGCGTGGGCAAGGTGACGGAGAAGAATCTGCATGCGTGCGGGATTCGGAAGGTGGGGGACCTGGCGGCGCTCGAAGACGAATTTCTTGAATCGAGGTTCGGGAAATGGGGGCTGGCGCTGGCGGGGAAATCGCGCGGGCAGGACGCGGGCGGGTGGTTCGACGGCGAGATCGGGGAGGGAAACGATCCGAAATCGATCAGCCACGAGCATACCTTCGATGTGGACACCAAGGAGCGCGAGGCGCTGGACGCGATGCTGGTGCGGCTGGCCGAGATGGTGGCGCGGAGGCTGCGGGATCATGCGCTCTATGCGCGGACGGTGCAGATCAAGCTGCGGTATTCGGATTTCTCCACCTTCACGCGAGCGCGGACGCTGGACCATGCGACACAGATCGATACGGAGCTGGCGGAGGCGGTGCGGTCCTTGTTTCACAAGGCCTGGACGGGGGGAGCGATCCGGTTGCTAGGGGTTTATGCGCAGTCTCTGGAATCGGGCGAGGGGCAGACTTCGCTGCTGGAGGAAGGAAAGACCGAAAGATGGAGGAAGACGCTGGCGGCGGTGGACAAGATTCGGGACAAGTATGGGGATTCGACGGTGTCGCTGGCGTCGGGGATGACGGCGGCGTTTCGGGCGAGGGTGCATGAGAATCCGGAGAATCTGCCGGGGAAGGAGCCTAAGAAGGGGCAGAGCGGTTAGGGCTGCACCGGGCGTCGCCACGAGTGGCGACGCGGCACGCCTGGGGGCGCGCGCCACATTGCGCGTGGGCAGTTCTAAAAGGTTGGCACTGGAGATGCTCCGGCACTGAGAATGAAAACATGCGCAGAATTCGCTTGCTGGGTGTAATGTTTGCTGGTTTGGGCTGCTGAAGGGGTGCATTTAATGGGGTTGGTGAACGGCAGGGCGCGTGCTGCAATATTCGCCATGAGGACATCTATTTTTCTGCTTGCCGCGCTTCTTGCCTTTGGGCACGAACACAAGGAGCTCAACGGGACCTGGACGCTGGTGCCGACCAAGAGCAATTTCGGAGGGCAGCCGGTGATGCAGACGGGCACCGTCACCATTAACGAACGGGAGGGCGATATTACCGTTTCCCGCAATTTTGCTTATGAGGGCGCGACGCAGACCACGTTCTACAGGGACATGACCGACAGCCAGAATAGCGCCACGATTAAGGACGGGAAAGAGTTCAAGTCCAAGACGCGGTGGGATCACGATGTGCTGAAAGTCACGACGACGCAAAGCGGCGTGACTACGGTTGAGAGCTATACGCTCGGCGCGGATGGCACGCTGATGGCGACGGTCGTGAGGCCTGGGTGGAAGCCGGTCACGCTTTACTTCGAACGCAAATAGATAAACTATACCCGTGGACAGAAGAACCTTCTTTCAACGGGCGGCTACGGCTGTCGGCGCGGCACAGGTTTCGCTTGCCCAGAAGCGCGCGGCGGCGATTAGCGACTATCCTCGCGTTTACTCGGGCGCGCACTTAAAGATGATCGCGTTTCCTCTGGGCGGGGTGGGCGCGGGAAGCGTCAGCCTGGGCGGCCGGGGACAACTGCGCGACTGGGAAATTTTCCACAAATCCACCACAGGCTTTTCGCCGAACTACGCACTGCCCTCGATTTGGGCACGCAGCGGAAAC
>JBEKOZ010000049.1:0-20846 GCA_049521275.1 Bryobacteraceae bacterium
ATTTTTGGGATGGGGGTTGCCGTTGGCGACTACGACAACGACGGGTTCCCAGATATGTTCGTGACCGCCTACGGACGGCCGATTCTGTATCGCAATAACGGCGACGGCACGTTCACCGACGCCAGCGAGAAAGCCGGTCTGGGCGCCAAGACGTTCGAGGGCCACTGGACCACCAGCGCTGTCTGGTTCGATTTTGACAATGACGGGCGGCTGGACCTGTTCACATGCAGTTTCGTCGATTACGGATCGAAGGAGCATTTCTCGTGCGGGGACAACAAGCTCGGCCGGCACTTTTACTGCATTCCGCGCGTGTTCAAACCAACGTCTAGCCTGCTGTTCCACAACAACGGCGACGGCACGTTCACGGAGGTCGGGCGCGGAACCGACATAGAGAGGGCGTTGGGCAAGGGGCTGGGCGTGGTCGCGACGGACATCAACAACGATGGATTGATGGATCTGTTCGTGGCCAATGATACGGTGCAGAATTTCCTGTTCGTCAATCGCGGGAAGGACCTGAAGACAGGCAAGACCAAGTGGGAGGAGATCGCGCTGGCGGCCGAAGTGGGCTATAGCGACAACGGGCAGGCTCGGTCGGGAATGGGTGTGGACTCGGCCGATTTCGACGGGGACGGGTGGCAGGATTTGTTTGTGGCCAACGTGGATCAGGAAATGTTCTCGCTGTACAAGAACAACCGGAACGAGACCTTCAGCGACGTGGCGCACAAGCAGAATATTGCCCAGGCGACCCGATTGCTGAGCGGCTGGGGTTTGAAGTTCTTCGACTACGACAACGACGGCGCCTTGGACCTGATTCTGGCCAACGGCCACCCGGACGATATGATCGACAACTATTCGCAGCAGGTCCGCTATCGCGAGCCGCTGCTGCTGTTCCACCAGGAGAACGGCGTGCTGCGCAATGTGAGTGCGAACGCAGGTCCGGCGTTCACGCGATCGTATCCCGCGCGCGGATTGGCGATCGGCGATTACAATAACGACGGCAGGATCGACGTTTTGATCGGCAACAACGGCGGAGCGCCGGTGCTGCTGCGCAACAACGCCGGACGGGAAAATCACTGGCTGGGCTTGAAACTGGAAGGCGTGACGTGCAATCGGGACGCCATTGGCGCGCATATTACCTGGTCGGCCGGCGGCGTGAAGCGAACGCGCTTGAAGACCAACGGGGGCAGCTATCTGTCCTCCCATGACCCGCGCGAGGTGCTGGGCATCGGCGCGGCGGAAAAGATCGACTGGGTGGAGATTCGCTGGCCGGGGCCGAGCAAATCGGTACAGAAGCTGACCAGCCCTCCGATCGACCGGTACATCACGGTGAAGGAATCTTAGGCGCCCGCCGCTTCCTCTCGTCTCTGGAAGCGGCGCGGCAGTATTATTCGCCGCAGCCCCCAAACCCAGCTTTCTCTATTGCAGAACGGCGTGAACTTGTATATAGTCTGTTTATACTAATATCCGCTCACCAAGTCGGGATTTAAGTCGTGAGAAGGGGATTCAATGTCGAATACGTGGTGGAAATGGAACGTTAAGGCCGTTTTCGCGGGATGGGTGATCCTAGCCTTCTTGGCCTCTGGCTTATCGGGTCAATCGATTTTCTCAACGATAACAGGCGTAGTGGCCGACCCGGCGGGCGCTGTCGTGCCGGGTGCGAAGGTGGTGCTGCGCAACGCGCAGTCCGGCTCGGCGCGCGACACTGTAACGAACTCCGACGGATACTACACGTTCGCTTCCGTTCCTGCCGGAACGTACGACCTCGTGGTCGAAAACAAGGGCTTTGAAACCCACAAGGTGAACGGCATGGAGATCGCCGGTGGCGAAAAGATGAACGTTAATGTGAACCTGAAGCTCGCCACCACGGTGGACGCAGTCGAGGTCGTGAGCGCGGCCGACCTGGTGGTCCCGGTGGATAATGGCCAGAAGACTAACGTTATTGACAGCAAGCAGTTAGAAAACTTCATCATTGTCGGGAGCAACGCCGCCGAATTCATCAAGATCATGCCGGGATTCGGAATCTCGAACGGCACATCCAACAAATCGGGCTATACGGGCGAGATCATCGGTATCAATGCAAACGGCGACGGCGGCAGTCAGAGTCCGTTGAATGGCAATTTCTCATACAACGGTTTGCCGTCTAACTCGCTGGACATTACGGCGGACGGCGCCCACGTTTCCGATCCGGGCTGCAACTGCGACACTCCTGTAAATCCAAATGGTGATTTCATTAGTGAGTTCCAAGTCAAAGCCTCGAATTTCAGTGCCGAGGACCAGAAGGGGCCGATCGTAGCGAGCTCGGTCTCGAAGGCGGGCGGGAGGGACTTTCACGGGTCGGCCTTCCTCTATGCCCGTGACTATGTTATGAACGCCAACGACGCCTTGTTTAACGCGACTGGCGAAGCCCGGCCCCAGAACAAGTATTTCTATCCCGGTTTTACGTTGGGAGGCCCCGTTCTGATACCCGGGACGCATTTTAACCGCAATCGCAACAAGCTGTTTTTCTTCACCGGCTTTGAGTATTTCTATCAGGTTCTGGACACTGGTTTGTTGCTCGCCACGGTTCCCACGGCCGGCGAACTGGGCGGCAATTTTTCGCCGGCAGAGGTCGCAAAGGAAGGTAACATCACCGCTTCCGGGGGTCCTCCGGGACAAATCAACACAACCACTTACCCAGGCGGGATCATACCTCCCTCGATGATAGACCCGAACATGCTGGCCCTGATGAAGCTTTATCCGACGCCGAACGCGAGTCCGAATTCCACCGGCGGGTTCAACTACGTTCAAGCGGAGACGTTCAACCAGAACAACACGCAGTGGGCCACGCGCGTCGACTATAACATCAGCGACAACACCAAGCTGTTTGTGAAATACAACATGCAGCGAGAGGTGCAGCAGTTTCCGGTTGGTCTGTGGTGGCGGCAGACCGATCAGGTTCCTTATCCCACGCCCGTCCAGGGCAGGAACAGGTCTGATCAAATTACTGCATCGCTAACTCACGTCTTCAGCCCTACAATGACGAACGAGTTCGTGTTTGCATATACTTACATCGGTTTCCCGAACGTCTTTGAGAACCCGTCCAAGGTGAACCGCACACAGGTCGGATATAACTATAAGGGGCTATTCGACAATGGCGTGGCGCAGATCCCGTCCTTCGGCGGCTTGGGCTGGACGAACCAGGAAGCGGCGTTGGTTTTCATGCCCGGAGGATTCGAAGCGGGCGGTCCGGCAGCTGGTCTCTATGCCGACAAATGGCTCCCCAGTATCAGCGATACGGTCACTAAGGTTTGGGGCACGCACACGGTGAAAGCCGGGTTCTTCTGGGAGCGCATCCGCAACTCTCAGCCGGGCAATGACACGACCAACGGCCAGTTGCAGGTCTGGGAGGGTAACTCCAACACGCTGGGCAACGAATACGCCGATCTTCTCATAGGGAATCTGAATGGGTACACCGAGGCCAACTTCAACCGCATCAATGACATTTCCTATACAACGGGAGAGGGATTCATACAGGATTCGTGGAAGGTCAACAAGAAGTTGACTGTGGAACTCGGCCTCCGTCTAACCCACTTCACGCCGTGGGCAGATGACAAGGGATTCGGCTACTCCATTTTCGACTACGCCAAGTACAGCGCAGCCTGTACGCCGATTGAGTATTGCGGATTTGAGTGGCATAAAGAGGATCCGAGCGTTCCCATCGGTGGATTCCCGACGCGGGCTCTGTTCTATCAACCGCGCGTGGGCGCTGCTTTCAACCCGTTCCGCGAAGGGAAGACCGTGTTTCGCGGCGGCTGGGGCCGGTACTATTTTCATTCGGGGCAGTTCACCAGCGGCCTCGATGTAGCTGCGGGCGTGGAGAGTATCAGTCTCGGCAACAACGTCAATGGCGTCCCTCTGCTGGCGAAGAACCTTTCGAGCATCGACTTCGGTGCTCAAGCAGGATCTCCTTCCGCCGTGGATAGCAAGGACAATAAACAGGGTTATACCGATAGCTACAGCTTTACCGTTTCCGAGCGTATGCCTTGGTCGAGCTTGCTGGAGGTTGCTTACGTAGGGAACCGCACGCGCGACATCGCCAGCACCGATGAAAACATCAATCTCGTTCCCGTGGGCTCCATGTTGGCAAGCAACAATGGCGGCGTCGACCCGAATAGCCTGACGGCCAACAATTTCCGTCCGCTGTTGGGCTTCTCCGATCTGGACCTGGCGACCAACAACGCGTATTCGAATTACAACGCTCTGCAAGCGACCTGGGTGCGCACCAAGGGGCGGTACGTGATCAACGCGAACTACACCTACGGCAAGGCCATGGGAATCATCGGCTATTACGACCAGTTCAATTTGAATAACAACTATGGGGTTTTACCGGCGAATCGAAAGCAGATTTTCAATGTGGCCTACTCCGTGGAGTTGGGCAGTCCGCTGAAGGGCAATAAGATTGGGGGTGGATTCGTGAACGGATGGCAGCTTTCCGGTCTCGTCCAACTCCAAAGCGGCGCGGACCTCACCGGTCTCTCGTCCGGCGGCGACTTCGGGATGACTCTCAATAGCTACAAGGTTCCCGGGACCACCGACAACGTCAGCAACGTGTCGCTGCTGGGTACCTCGGATATCCAGCTCAATCCAGTCCTGACCTGTAATCCGACCGCGAATCTGGCCCCTCACCAGTTCATCAATCCGAGTTGCTTCAGTTTCCCGAAGCAAATCGGACAAAATGGACCGACCGCACTGCCGGCCATCTACGGTCCGGCCTTCTTTAACACGGATCTGGGTCTCTTCAAGAACTTCCAGATCAAGGAGCAGATGAAGATACAGCTCCGGTTTAACGCTTACAACTTCCTGAACCATCCGCTGTGGTCGTTCAATGGAAACAACCTGACTCTCGGTTTTGACGGGACGTCCGGGCAGGTCAACACTCCGGATTTTGGAACGGTGACCCAGAAGCAGGGGCACCGCGTGGTTCAGGTGGCGGCTAAATTTTATTTCTGATCCCGGAAGCACTTCGAGCTGCATTTCGCAAACGGGTCGTCCTTGAACCGGATGTGTTTCTCTTGTTTTCTTGAGCCGTTGCGCGCGTGCAACAATAAGAATGGAAACGGCTCTTAAATGTTCCCTCACGTCCTGGTGCTTCTCATGTTCCCTGAAGCCCAGAGCCAGCCTTCCGCATTCGACACCCTGGCAAAGCAGGCCGCGGCAGCGCGCGACGGAAAGCGCTTGGTTGACGCCTTGGGTTTCTATAAGAAAGCGCTCGCGCTGAAGCCGGATTGGGAAGAGGGGCTGTGGGATTACGGATCCATCGCCTACGACACAGATCACTTTGCGGAGTGCGCTCCGGCGTTTCGCAAGCTCACGAATCGAAAGCCGGACCTGGCGCCGGCCTGGACCATGGAAGGCCTCTGCGAGTTTGCCTTACACGACTATGATGCCGCGCTCAAGAGCTTGCGTCGGACTGAGGCCCTGGGATTCCGCGAACCGGCGGAGCTTGCCAGGGCCGCGCGTCTTCACCTGGCGCTGGTCCTTACCAAAGCCGGCCATTATGAGAAAGCTCTTGTGGTTCTCACGGATTTGACCAGATCCGACCAGAAGACTCCCGAAATCAGCGTAGCGGCGGGCATCGCCGGGCTGCGGAAGCCTTGGCTTCCAGTTGAGGTTCCCGAGACCGACCGGGAGTTGGTTTGGAGCCTCGGCGAAGCCATGTCCAGCGCGATGGAGCGAGATCCAAAGGGCGCCGTCGAGAAGTTCCAGGCGGTGATTCATGACCATCCCAACGAGGCCAATATTCACTTCCGATTCGGCGCCTTTCTCACGCTTGACTCGCCCGAAAAAGGACTGGTCGAAATCAAGAAGGCGCTCGATTTGGACCCCGATAACATTCCCGCGCTGGTCAGCCTGGCCATGGTCAACATCAAGCAGGGAACCCCTCAGGCGGGAAAAGATTATGCGGAACACGCGGTGCGAATAAGTCCCGGCGACTTTGCAACGCACCTGGCTCTTGGCCGGGTGCTGCTCGAAACAGAGGCTCCGCAAGAAGCGGCGCCAGAATTGGAAGTTGCCGTCAAGCTGGCGCCGGAGAGCCCGGAAGCTCACTTTAGCTTGGCATCGGCATACGGGAAGTTGGGGCGGCAAGCAGACGCGGCCCGGGAACGCGCGGAGTTTATGCGCTTGCGCAAGCAGATCGACTCAGCCACTCAGCCTTAGTTTCAAAGGAAGTTTAGATATGAAGCATTGGATTCTTTCTTTCGCGCTGCTGACGATTGCGGTGGTCGAGCCGCCTCCTGTACGCGCGCAGCAGGGTGCCGCGACCGGGTCAGGGCAACCGGCGTCGGTCAAGACATCCGTCGATGAGGTGGTGCTGGATTTCATCATCCGGGACAAGAAGGGCAAGCCCGTAATGGATTTAAAGCCCGAAGAGCTGTCCGTGCTCGACAATGGCGCCCAGCAGCACCTGACCAGCTTTCGTGTGGTGCGAGGGTCGGAGGCGATCAGCCAGACGGGCGCCGTGTCCAAACTCGATCCGATGCGCCAGTTGCGGCTCGTGACGCTGGCTTTTGAGCCGCTGAGCGAGGCGGACCAGCGCAGACTCGCCCGCTCGGCTGCCTTAGATCTCATTAAGGGCGATCAGGGCGAGAACGTGTTCTATTCGGTAGTCATGATCAACACGCGATTGTTGGTTCTCCAGCAATTCACGAAGGATCGGGAAGCTCTGGCCCGGGCCATCGAGCGGGCGACCGGCGGCGGGTCAGCAGGGAAGTTTATCTCCGAGTCGGATCAGATTATCGCTGAGCTCAAGCGCAATCTGTACGGTGCGAACGTGAATGGCTCGAATCTGGACACCAACCTGGTCGCGGAAGCGACCACGACGGCTAACATGAACACGCAGGCCGGACCGCCGTCGGATCCGACAAACTCAATGCTGGCCAGGGTCATGCTCGACTCGCTCCGCTTTGACGCCTCAGTTCAGGCCCAGGGGACGCGGCTTTCGTTAACCGCGTTAAAGTCACTGGTGTACGGGTTACAGGAATTGCCCGGACGCAAGTCGATACTCTACTTCACGCTGGGCATGTACGTACCTTCTGAATTCGAAGTCATGTTCACCAACCTCACCAGTATGGCAAATCGAGCCAACGTGACGTTCTACTCGGTGGATACCCGAGGCGTGATGACGTCCGCCCAGAATTCCGGCGCCACCTCGCAACTCAACGGCGCGGCAGCCGCCAGCGGCATCACAGTCAACCGGACAGGAGGAGCCACGACCAAGGATGAGGTCCTGTCTTCCGATAATGCAGAGAACTCCGGCCGCGCCAATACGCAATTACCGATTCGCGATTTGGCGGAGGCCACCGGCGGCTTCCTGATCGGCGACAGCAACGACTTGCGGGGCCCGCTACGCCGCGTGAATGAAGAGATCAGCAGCTATGATGAGGTTACTTTCAACCCCGGTATTCAGAAGTTCGATGGAAGCTTTCGCAAGCTGAAGGTGGAGGTAGGGGACCGTAAAGATCTGGTGATCCACGCTCGCAACGGCTATTTTGCCTTGCCGCTTGAAGCGCGCACCCAAGGACTGCAAACCTTCGAGATTCCTTTGTTAAAGGCCCTCTCCGACGGGAAGCCGTCCGCCGACGTGGGATTCCGCTCGGGGGCCGTGCTGCTTCGGCCGACACCGGAGGGCAGAGACGTGTCGCTGCTGGTGGAAGTACCGCTGCACGGTCTGGAGCCCAAGACGGATCCCGTGAAGAAAGCGACCAGCGTGCACTGCACGATCGCCGCGTTGTTGAAGAACTCGAAGGGCGAAGTAGTCGAAAAGCTCACACGGGACCGGTCTTTTCAGGTCACACCCGAACAGCTCAAGCTCGGGCACTTTCTCGAGAAGATGGATGCCGTGGTTGTTCCCGGAAAGTACACGCTGGAGAGCGCGGTCATGGACATGGAGACCGGCAAAATTGGCGTGCAGCATTCGGAGTTCGAGATCGGACCTCCCGCGAAGGGGGTTGGCATTTCTTCGCTCACTGCGGTGCGATCTTATACTCCGAACGCCAAGGGGTTGGACTCCAACGAACCGTTTCAATACCAAGGCGGCAGCATCACCCCGACCTTGAATGCCAGTGTTCCAAGGACCGCGGATTCCATGCTCCGCTTGTTCTTCACGATTTACCAGGACTCTGGTGTGGCTGCCAAGGCGACCGTGGAAGTCGAGTTCCTGCAGAACGGAAAAAGCCTCCAAAAAGTGCAGCTCCCACTCCCTGAGGCAGACGCCCAAGGGCGGATTCCGTACGTCATGACCATACCGGCCGCGGCCATCCCGGCTGGAGAATACCAGATACGTGCAACAACCAGACAAGGCGACACCACTGCATCCAGTGAAACGGCTGTGAAAATCGAAGCCTCGTGAGGCTAAACGTCCTTCGCATTCGCAAGTCATAAACTGGAAAGATGTCTCGAACGTCTCGGAAATAGCCGTTAATTGACCCTTAGCGTAGTCCAAATAAATCCGGTTTCGCTGCTGCCTCTCCGCGGGCCGCGCTGGAAATGTGCAACACTTCCTCAAAAGGAGCTTGTCCGCCATGACTGACTGGTCAAGTCGAGGTTCATTGTTGGCCCTATCAATGGTGACGGCCGCGATGGCTCCCGCCCTTGTCGGGCAGAATCCGCCGCCGGGAGAGGCTACCAGCTACTTCCCTGCAGGCGAAACATGGCAGCGTGCGCTCCGTGTGCATCGGCGAGGCAGAATACGCGCACCTCACGCTAGCGGATTTGCGTGTTTTTGCATCCGCGCGCGTGTGACGTGACGATGGCAGCCGAAGCGACAGAGGCGAAGGAGCAGTACTCGGCGATTGTGCTGGGCGCCACGGGGAACGTGGGCGGACGCATCGTGCAGCTTCTGATCAAGAACCCGCTCTGCAAGAAGGTGGTGGTGGTGACGCGCCGCAAGGTGGACGCATTCGCCGACGCCAAGGTCTCCGAGGTGGTCGTCAACATGGACCGGCTCGAAGAGGAGGTTGCGCCGCACGCCCAGGGAGTCGACGTCGCGCTCGCCGCGTTCGGCGTCGGTAAGGGCAGCGCGAAGATGCCCGAGGAGGAGGTGCGCAAGATCGAAATCGCCTACCCGCAAGCCTTTTGCCGCGCCGCCAAGGCTGGAGGCGCTCGTGTGTGCGGGGTCATGACAGCAGCGGGCGCGGACCCCGAGGCCGGGATGAAGTACGCGAAGATCGTCGGCGAGAAGGAGAAGGCTGTCGAGTCCGTCAACTTCGACTTCCTTGGACTGTACCGTCCCGCCGTCATTCTCGGCAACTCCAACACGCCGGGTGTCCTTGGCTACGTCATGCCACTGCTGCACTGGGCCATGCCGTCCAAGTACCACTCGATCTACAGGAACGACCTCGCGCGCGCTATGGTGGCGCAGTCGGAGCAGGCGTTCCTCGCGATCGCGCAGAGCAGCGGTTCCATGGAGGGGACCGTGAAGATCCTGGAGTACAAGGAGATGGAGCCCTTCTTCGTCAAGGGAGACGGAACCGCTGAGTGCCGATAATCGCAATCAACCCAACCGATCAGGCTGGAGAAAAACGAGTGATTCCGTCCAATTTCCGCATGCGGACAGGCAAACACCTCGCTGGCGAAGCACGGAGCTGGCGGACGGCGCGTCGGGGTCGTTGCCGATAATGGGAATCATTTGGCCGTCGAACGCAGACAATGGTACATGGGGTGTTGGAAGCATTCGGCCTTCGTTTTTCGTATCGCCATCATGATGCCACACTTAATTTTTCCCATCCATAGATGTCTTCGGGCGGTCTGCACGCAGGCATGCGCTCAGCACCGTTGGTAAGGCCGTTGAGACGGCAGTACTCGCTCCAGCTAAGGCCTTACGAAAATTATCGGCGGCGGCTCGTTATTCCCAAGCGCAGGCAGAATATCCTTGTAAATTTGAACCTCTTGAGCATGCAACTTCGATTCCTCGGCGGAGCTTCCAATCAGAACACCCCAAAAGCGCCCTCCGAGGTGTTCGATGCTGCGCTGTCCAAGGTCAGACGCCTCTTCAGGAAGGACAGTCGGTGGAATGTGTCCGACGAAAGGTATGTGGTCGAGTCGAGCTTGCTTTGCTACTGCGACGTAAATGTCGTGAGGAATCGCGTCCTGCACTTTGATGAAGTCCACGCCGCGTTGATATAGCATGTCGACGGTCTCCCGGGCTGTTGCGACATCGTTGACCGAGATGAACACAGGCATCTGGAACGGCAATGGACCCTGGATGATCGGCCCGGCAACGATCATTCTGGGACCCAGAATCGCCCCGCCATCCGTCTCCTGCCGCAATCGAAGAATATCGTCGAGGGGTGATCCCATGTCACGCAAGCCGGTAACACCCTGCGCCAGGAAGGCCGGCAGTGCGAATTCCTAAGGGAGTGGAGGCTTGCGCCCTTGGGCAGTTTCAGCCGGCGGAACAACCAGCGACAAGGCTCAGGGACAATTCCGGCTTGGGCGTTTTTCGGCCAAGTGACCGCCTGGCCGAAATTACCCGCGACAAGCCGACATGCGATAATCCGTCGCGAGCGCGCCTGATTAAGGCGACCGATTAGCGCAAACTATCGCGAGTTCCAAGCGAGCGAGTAAATTTCCTGTATTCCCACGTCGCGAAGGATTACAGGGGATTCGGCAGGATCGAGAGTGAAGTCGACGCCGGCGAGAAAACCGGTCTGCCGGAGGCCGGCGAGGCTCACGACTACCTCGACCCGTTGATCGCTCATGCGCATTCGCATCACCGCCGGGTCTCTACCATGCCGGACGAAGTACAGGTACCTCCCATCGCGCGACCAACGCTTGACGCTCGCGCCCGCTGGCAGCTCTGTCCAGGATTCCGTTCGGGAATCGAATAGCACCGCATTTCCGTTCCGCGAGGAGTTTGCAGCGATGTAGCGCCCGTCTGGCGACGGCGCGGGCGCGAAAAAACTGTCCGACCCCGGCACCTTTCGCATCTGCCGCGAGTGCAGATCGACAATAAATACGCCCGATTCGTCAGGCGCAGAGGACAACGAAGGAGCGGAGCTGAAAATCAACGAACCGCCATCCGGAGACCAGGCGGGAGCAATCTCGAGAAACCGTCCTGGCGTTACCTGTTCGATTTTGCCACCATCCGCGGGTATCGTGCAGATCCCGCGCTGGCCCTGCGTAAAAGTATGCAGCACGATCGTCTTGCCGTCAGGCGACCACTGCGGCGCACCCGCTTTCACAGGTGGGAACGTCAACTGCAAACGCTCCGAGCCGTCGAGCCGGCTTCGCCACAAGCTACCTTCAGGAAAAGCAACATAGGTAATCCACAGGCCGTCACGCGAAAGGTCAGCCATCTCTCCTGAAATCCCTCCCACGTAGGGTACGAACTGCATGGAGCGCTTGTCCAGGTGCTGTAATTCGCCACGCATCTCTTTGCCGATTACATACAGCGTTTTGCCATCGGGGCTGAACACAGGAGATACCGAGCTCATCTGGCCGGAGGTGACCTGGATGGGCGCCGGCTGGCGCCGAGCAGTCAAACCCAGCAACCCGCGCCCTTCCCGCAAGGCCCAGATCTCTGTCTTCCCATCCTGGGTTGACTGAAAGACGAAATAGCTACCGTCTGGCGTCCAGGTACCGCAGCACTCCGCTGAAGGTTGGTTCCAGCTTGGGAGCAAAGGGTGAAGGTTCGTGCCGTCTGAGCGAATCTCCCACAAGGAAAGGAAGGAGGTGAGGCTATTCTGAATGGTTAAGCGCAAGACCGTTCCATCGGGGGACCATCGCGGCCTCCAGCCAAGGCCTGGCAAGTGCGCGAGCAGCTTTGAGTTTGTTCCATCGCTGCTGGCGCGAAACAGATCTGGACCGGTGACATAAGCGATCTCCGATCCGTTTGGAGACCAAGTGGCATCCTTGGCTCGGATGTCACCAATGCGGCGAGCCGCGCCAGCGGGCAGCGAGATGGTCCACAAGGCTCCGGGAGCGGGCGTGTTCACCAAATCGGTGGCCAACAGTTCCGATCGGTCCGGGCGAAAATCAAGAAGCTGAGGAAATCCTAGAGGTGTCGGAATCAGGGCTTTCTCACCTCCGGAGGCAGAGATCTGGGCGAGCACTTGCGAAGGAGCTGCACCTTCTGTGAAATACAGCCGGCTTGCGTCCGTTGCGAGTGGTGCGGGCGGCCCGCCCATGCTCCTCCAGGCCGATCCTTCCTTCACGAGTCCGTCGCCAGTGACGGGAGAAAAACCCGACACCTCGGGTCGTGACGGGGGCCGCAACAATAGGTAAGCCATCGCGGCAACCAGCATCACAACGGCGCCGACGATTCCAGCCCGAGTCAACGAGGGCTTGGCTGAAGTGGAGCGGGCCGGCTCGACAGTTTGTGTAAGAACCCGCAGATCCCTTAAAAATTCCGCGGCGCTCTGGTATCGTCGTTTGCGGTCCTTCTGTAGTGATCTCTCGACAATGCCGTCTAAACCGGCTGGCAGGTTGGGACGAATCCGGGATGCCGGAATCGGCAAGCGATTCAGAATCGAGTCGAAAGTAATTGCCGCTGTATCGCCTCCAAAAGCCTGCCGGCCCGTCGCCATTTCATAAAGCACATCGCCGAAGCTGAAGAGGTCGGTTCTACTGTCCAGTTCCTCCCCCCGCGCCTGCTCCGGCGACATGTACGAAACAGTCCCCATTGTCAGTCCGGGTGTCGTCAATTGGTATTCCGTTTCCGCCTCTTCAGTAGTTTGCCCCCGTGAAATCTTGGCAAGGCCAAAGTCAAGGATTTTGGCGTGGCCACGATTCGTGACAAAGATGTTCGCCGGCTTGATGTCTCGATGGATGATGCCCTTCGCGTGAGCCGTTTCCAACGCATCGAGAATCTCCAGGCTAATCCCGAGTACCTTCTCGATTTCGAACGGTTTCTGACGGAGGCGCTCCTTGAGCGTCTCTCCTTCCAGATACTCCATGGCGATGAAGGGTCTGCCTCCCGCATCGCCAACGTCATAGATCGTGCAGATATTGGGATGATTCAGTGCTGAAGCTGCCTGCGCTTCGCGCTGAAAACGGCCGAGCGCCCCCTCATCTCCGGCGAACTCGGGAGGAAGGAATTTCAGAGCCACTACACGGCGCAGCCGGGTATCTTCCGCCATGTAGACCACGCCCATTCCGCCGCTCCCGATTTTCTCCACGATCCGGTAGTGCGACACGCTTTCACCCGCCGCGATCGAATCCTCTGACGAACGCGCGTTCATGGCGCGGGCTGCTACGGCGATTGCTCGCTCCTCAAGAAATCCTTCACTCTTTTGTCGCGCAGCCAACAAGGTCCAGACCTCCTGCTCCAACGCCGGGTCGCCCTTGCACGAAGCGTGAAGGAATGATGCGCGTTGCGCTGCCGGCAGACCGGCAACCTCCTCCAGCAGCGCCTCAATCTCCTGCCAGCGGCTATCGTCCATCGGCGGCCCCTTTCGCCAGTTCGCGATACAGCCAGGCCTTGGCGTTGTTCCAGTCCCGGATGACCGTAATCGTCGACACTGTGAGCACTGCCGCCGTCTCTTCCACGCTCAATCCGCCGAAAAACCGCAGCTCCACCACCTTCGCTTTGCGGCTATCGAACTGTTCAAGAGCGTTAAGTGCTTCATCGAGCGCAATCAGGTCCGGATCTTCGGCTGCGGCCGCTATCTCCGCCTGTTCGAGTGAGACGTGCTGAAATCCCGCTCCCCGCTTCAGGTTATGCCGTCGCGCATAGTCGATGAGAATCCTCGCAAAGAAGTGAGCACGGTCTTGCCAAGGCACTTGCCGTGCGTCCATCAGGCGAAGGTACGCTTCATTCACCAGGGCAGTTGTTTGCAGCGTCCGATCCGCGCGCTCTTTCCTCATTTGCAGGTGAGCAATCCTATGGAGTTCCTTGTACACGATCGGAGTGAGCCGCTCAAGGGCAGTCTCATCTCCGTCGCTCCAGGCCCGGAGAAGCCCGCTTACCTCCGAAACCTGCTGCGTTTGCTGGCTATCGTTTGGTTCCATTCGGCGCAATTGTGCCCGGAGATGAAATTCCGAAACTTTATGATAGCTCCGGCAGCCCGTCTCCGCATAAGCAATTGAAGGAGCTAAATATATGACAACATCAACACTCCCGTCGAGCGGCCTCGCCGTGAGAGCGCGCACCGACGACGTCTTCTTCTCCGCCATGGTGCTGCTTATCTTGGGTAGCGTCCTTCTGGGCTTTTGGCGAAGCTACTACTTCGCGGGAGTATTCCACGCCCCACTGCCGAATCCACTCGTCCACGTCCATGCAGCGGTATTCTCCGCCTGGATTCTCTTATTGATCGTGCAGACATCGCTGGTATCCGCCGGACGTTTGGACTTGCATCGGCGCCTCGGAATATTGGGCGCAGCATTGGCCGGCGCCATGGTTGTGCTCGCTTTTCTTGTTGCGACAGACTCGCTTGCAAGGGGCTTCGCGCCTCCTGGTTCAACTTTCGACCCCAAGTCGTTCTACTCGATTCCATTATTCGAAACTGCGGTGTTCTGCGTGCTGATTGTCTGGGCGCTTCGGGCGCGCGCCGACGGTCCTGCGCACAAACGGCTGATCCTGATCGCAAGCATCTCTCTGATGGGTCCGGCGATTGGCCGGTGGCCGTTTGTCCCAATCGCCCACACTGGGCTATGGATTTCCGCGATCCTTGATTTCTTTATTCTTCTCGTCGTCGCTTTCGACCTGTGGTCTCGACGGCGTATTCACCGCGCCACCGTGCAGGGCGGATTGTTCATGATAATTGTGCACCAGGCAATGATCCCGATCGGCTTGACGCCCGTTTGGCATCGTTTCGCGACATTTGTCAATAATGTTTGGACCAGTTTTCGATGATTTCATGCGGAGGTTTGGACACTCGGTCAGGTAGCGCCATGGGAGCCTAGGATGGGTCCCGTGAAACCCGTCCATGTAAGGCACATCGCGAGAAGTCGGCAACACGTAGAGGTGCCAATCTTCGGATTAGTAGCTACGAGACGCTCTCGCCGCAGTTTGCTAACCCAAGTCTCTTCGCCGCCAATCGGTCGCGCGCAACTTCACTGCACGCGTCCCTTCTGCTGTGGCTCTTCGCCCGTCGTCTGATTCTGGAATTCCTCCCATTTCCGCGCTGCCTCGTCGTCCTGCCCGTGAATCATATGCAAATAAATTTCCTGGTCGTGCGAATGGAGCCATGGCCCAGCCGAGCCGACACCGCGGACAGTGGTACGCCTGAGGCCAACAGGTGCGAGAAGTGGGAGTGCCTAAGGGAGTGCAGGCTCGCACCCTTCGGCAGCTTGAGCCGGCGGAATAGCAGCGACACCGCCGCGGAAATCGAGTCGGGCTGGAGCGGGTCCCGTCAGGCTTAGCGAGGATTAAGTCGAGGTCGGCTCGGTAGTCTGGTCCGTAACCGGCGGCGAAACTCGTCCTGGCGCTTGCGGTGCGCGTTCAGCGCCGCGATGGCCGACGCCGGCAGGCTCACCGGGCGCGGATTTTCGGACTTGGTGGATTTAAAGGTAAGCGCGCTTCGCGTCTGAGAGAGGGACCACACGACCATCCCGCTTCCGCGATCCTCACACTATTGTTTTCTAACCGCCATCACTCGGTCAATTAATAATGGTCGTCCTTGATGCCGTCGAAGGGAATCGTAACCTTGCAATTCAAATGTGGACAGGCCCATATTAGCTGATCCTCGACCAAGGTGACGACCATCCATCCGGGACCCGGATGTTCTTTGCATAGTTGGCCCAAAGACGTACCGTCTATCGCCATGAGAGGAACACCATTCCGTCCGATTACCCGTAGATAGCCGTGCAATTCGGCATAGTGTATCTGACCGCCTATCGCAAGGCACGACCACGAATCATATGGCGTGACCCCTTCCTGCCTCCGTTCGCAGTCTTACGAAATCTTCGTCTTCCGCATTTCGGAATGTGGGTGAATAACACACAACGCGTCTTGAACAGTCACGCTTACCAATCTCCTACTTCTTCTCCGCCGCTTTCCTTTTCTTCCAAGCCTTTTTCATTACCTCGGACATGCGCTTCTTAAAGGCGATCTCGTCTGGCTTTGGTGCGAGTGCTTCACCGAGTTTCTTTGAAACCTTGGGTGCGACCGCTTCAGCCTTCGTCGCCCGCTTCGCCGCCCAACGTGCACGCGTTGCTTCGCCGATCCGCTTGCGTGCGGCAGCGCTCATGGTGCGCTTCTTTCTTGCAGGCGCGGCTTTATTGATCGCGGGTTTAACCCAGTCGGGGACATTAGGTGAATCATAATCGAACTCTGCTGGTGCGCGACTACCTTGTAACGCCCGAATCGCCGCGTCAAGCTTCGTGCGCTCCACGAGGAGCAGGTTTAGAATGTGATCGGACATGAACCGAATTCTAACATGCGAGGTTCTTGAGGTAGGAAACTCGCTCGATTTGAAGGCGAAGGCGAAACTTGACATTGGCGTGTGCGCTACGTTCAGTTGAAATCGCCTGTCTTAACCGGTCAATACTGACATGATCAGCACCTTTTCGAGTGCCTGGCTTAAATCGCGGACACGCATCCGCAGAAAAAGAATTTGCCGGTGGAGCGGATCCAGCCTTTCCAGCCGGCGGCAAATAAGTTGTGCTCAAGCTCGACTGGCTCGTAGAAGATTTTGACAATATCGAACTCTCTGCCGTCGTTCAGTTTTCGGCGCACGATTCCGGAGGTGGACAGCGGAGCGTGATCGCGCGGAGCCGAGCTCTGCTCCAGCAGGCTATCGATGAAAAACGCCGTGCCGCCCGGCTTGAGCGCACTTTTTACGAGTAGCCAGAATTCGTCGAAGCGCTGCGGCGGGACGTGCGAGAGCCAGAAGGAGAAAAAAACTGTGTCGAATGTTTCGGCCGGGCGCCATTCGAAGATATTGGCGACGTGGTACTCGACGTTTGCCGGTCCGACGCGTTGGCGGTTGATGGAAACTACTTCGGGCGAGGCGTCGACCGCGACGATGCGCGGATTGTTCTGGGTGAGCCGGGCAGTCCAGAGGCCGGTTCCGCAGGCGAGTTCGAGAACGTCCCCGCCGTGGATATTTTCATCGACCGCCCTTTCGAGTTGGGCGATCTCGGCGAACCATTCGCGGCGATTCTCGGGGCCGCGATCGTAGCGTCCTTCGCGCAGGAACCATTGATCGTATTCGGAGGCGCGGGCGCGATAATATGCCATTTGCTGCTGAATGAGGTGTTCCAAGTTCTTAGTCTCCTTTTAATGTTCAGTCGAATCCAGAACGAGGAGCTGGGGAAAGAATTCGCCGTTCCCAAAGTAGCCTCCTCGTCTTGCAAACCGCTTTGGCGGGCGCAAGAAAGTTGTCTACCTCAGGCTTTTTGTGCCGTTAGTTGCGTCGCGACCTTGAGCCGCGATGGCGCCGCTTGGTCGCGGACCTCCGGAGGGGAGCGGAACCCTAGGCGCAATCGTCTTTTAGTATGCGCAGGGAAGAAAGGCTGGGTCAAGTGAAGGGCTGCGCTAGAGCTGATTATGCAAGAACATGGCGAGAAAAAGCTGCCGCCGCATTGTCGTGCTTGCCAGCACCCAGGGAGCCAATTCATCGGCTTGGGCGTTTTGCAACCAAGTCGGCAAGGCCCGCGGCCCGCGAGACTGTCGTCGCTGTCGAGGTAAGATCCATAGATGACAATCTCGCGTCGAACGGCGCTGAAAGCCGCCGCAGTCGTCCCTCTGATGGGAAGCGTCGCTGGCCAAGAGAGAGTTTCGATGTACGGACTGATCGGAAGAATGAAGGCATACACCGGAAAGCGCGATGAGCTTGCAGCGATTCTGCTGGAGAGCATTAGCGACGTCCCGGGTTGTCTCAGCTATGTAGTGGCGAAGGATCCAAAGGACCCTGACTCTCTCTGGGTGACCGAGGTTTGGGAAAGCGAAGCGGACCACAAAGCATCGCTCGCGTTGCCAACCATCAGAAACGCCATTACAAAGGGCCGTCCGCTCATCGCTTCATTTGACGAGCAACACGCGACCGAACCGATCGGTGGCCAAGGAATCAAAAAGGGACGCTAAGGGGAACGTGGGGCCAGCAGAGCGCGCGTTGCGAGACGATCCGGAGTTTGCGGAGCGATTCCTGACCTACTTGCTCGCCCGGGACATCCGGATTCAGGAGGACTTGGTGGATCAACTCTTCAATTCTAGTGAAAAGAGGCTGGCACGAGTGCTCCTGCTGTTGGCCACTTTGGGGAAAGACAGCCAATCGGATCGGTTGACCGCAACGATGAGCCACAAAGCCCTTGCGGAGACGATTGGCACCACTCGTTCAAGAGTCAACCACTTCATGAACAAGTTCCGCAAGCTTGGCTTCATCAGTTACAACGGCCATCTGGAAGTCCACAGTTCGTTGTTAAACGTCGTTTTGCACGATTGACAAGGCGCGGATTCGGGCATCAACCATATCGTTTCACGCATTGCAGCTTTGGTGGCCATAGCCGTGTTAGGAGCAGTACTTAGCACAGTTTTCGACAGCACTCTGCGCCGACAATTGGACAGTTCGCACGTGCCGCCCCCGGTGCGGGCGGAAATCGAAGCCCAGCGATCTAAGCTAGTGGACACCGATACAGTGGACCCGCGAGGACAACTAGCGGTCAAAGAGGCATTCGTCGCTGGCTTTCGCGGTATGGTGTGCGTCGCGACGGCGCTTGCGGTCGCCAGTTCCTCGGGCCGCAGTGCTGATAACATCCAAGCGGCGATCGGAAGATAATCAGCTGCGTTACTTCGTGGCCGGCGCTGAAACAGACGTTAATGACCGACAACGGTCCCGAAATTGAGGATACTGCTCTGCTCCGGCGTGAGACTGCGATAAGCTGATTCAAACGCGATGTCGCTTTCCGTCGGTACAAAAGTCGGCCCATATGAAATCCTGGCTCCCATTGGCGCCGGTGGAATGGGTGAGGTCTATCGCGCGCATGATTCGCGGCTGAATCGCGATGTTGCGATCAAGACTCTGCCGGCTGCGTTTGCCGAAGATGCAGATCGCATGGCTCGGTTTCAGCGTGAGGCGCAGGTGTTAGCGGCGCTCAAGCATCCTCATATTGCGGGGATCTATGGAATCGAGTCATCGGCGATCGTGATGGAACTGGTGGAGGGGCACACTCTCGCAGGGCCAGTTCCGATTGACGAGGCGATAGCGATTGCCCGCCAGATTGCTGATGCGCTGGATGGCAAGGGCGGAGTAAAACTAGACCACTGCGGCGGAGAGAGAGTAGACCACTTCGTAGGCAATCTGAGGCTTTGCTCTGAGGGATTTGCGGTTTCGCGCGAAACAGGATTACTGTCGTTGGCCTCTTCATAGTACATGCCGCCAAGCAAAGTGCCCGTGGAGCCGCAGAGGCCCGGCCAGCCGGACAGAGGCGAGACAGACCCAGACGACGCGCAACTTGAAGAACCAAAAGATGATGCTTTCGACGAAGATGACGACACCTCGAATGTGTCGATGCCAATTTGAGGGGCGAGGCGTCGTCGGCTGTCAACCAGACGGACGAGAGACTCCTCAGGCTTCGGGAAGAACTTTGAGAAGTTGGTTGGTGACTCTGTTCGACGGACTGCCGCCATACCCCGACGGTTGGCTGGCATCGATCCGCAAGCCCGACGCGCTGCCACACTATCCGATGGTACTGCACCGAGGCGGATTCCCGGTGCCGTACGAACTGCTGAGTGTCCCTCGGGCCAGCTCGGAGCGCCTCCTGCGAGGTATGGTCTATCGGCGGAAACCGCCCGGACCACGGCTACCCCGGACGAGTAGATTGGTCAGGTTCGTCTGCTGAGTCGACGTCAAAGTCACTTTCAAGGTCGCAAGTTCCGTTAGAACCGCGCCAGCCGCCGCCACGCGCGCCTCAAGATCGGAAAGCTGGAGGCCATTGATAGCGCCGACTGTCGCAGTCGTCGAAGCCGGGGGCGTACTGGATAGATCAGTAGCCAGCGTGGCCCAATCAGTCTTCAGGGTCGCAGCGTTGGCCTGCAGCACGTTCTGCTCCGCGGTCAGTGCACAGGGTGTGGCCACGGTTACGGTGGTTTCACTTGATGTGCATGCTAAATCCGCCAACAGCGCCGAGGTCTCCGTCGTATTCAGGCGCAGAGTCGTCGAGATCCTATTCACTTCACGCGTCGCGAGTTGCTCGGGGGTAGCCGGCGTCGGATCAGTAGGGCCGCCTTGCCACCCGTTCTGTCCGCCGTTCCCTGGATTCCCGTTGAAACCGCCGTTGCCCTGGCTTCCCCCGTTACCCTGGTGACCATTGTTACCCTGTGCGAGAACGACGCCCGCGCTGGTGATCAGTACCAAAATCTTTAAGAAGTGTTTCATGACCTTGTTGCCATATCCTTTTTGATCAGTCGCCCCAGACCGCGTTTTCGCGAAGGTCCAGTACCGACGCGAGATGATATCCGAAACTCTCGATCCTATATCGATCCGTCAACCGGCCGACTCCATTCATCGAGAGGTTTTCTTTCACCATACGGTCTGTATTCACAATCCTCCTACGTGAACTGGGCAAGCTTTAGGCACTTCGCTTGCCGAATCCCAGTGTACTGACCTACAGCCGGTTGCCCGCGTTCGACACCGGATTTCATGTGACAAAATGTCGCATTCAGCAGCGCCTTGAGACCTCTTGTCGCGGCCTGAAGACGAAACAATTAACAATCCAGGAAAGACACCGGAGTTACTCAGCGTTCAGTTGAACCGGATGGCGACGACGGTGAAGGGAATAAGCTCAAGCGGCCTGCGGGCTGGCTCTCGCTTTCGCCGAGGCAGTCGCTCGCGCGCATGGTGGAACGGCAACTGCATCCAATGGCCGCGAGTATTGCTACTTCCTCGTTATCGCAAGGTTGAAGTGGTGTTCGGCTTCCCTCGATT
>JBEKOZ010000050.1:0-13719 GCA_049521275.1 Bryobacteraceae bacterium
TTCCGGGAGGCTCCAACCGAGCGAACCCGGTCGGACTTCTCGCCTCGGGACGGGCTCGAGACGTTTTCACCCGCTTGCGGAAAGAATACCAAGTGGTCGTGGTAGATAGTCCTCCTGTAGTGCCGGTCGCCGACAGCCATATTCTGGCGGGGTTATGCGACGGCGTGGTGCTCGTCGTTCGAGCGCGCCGAACGCGGCCCGAGTTGTGGCTTCGCGCCGTCGAGAGTCTTGGAGCCGCCAACGTGATTGGCGTCGTGCTAAATGATGTTGACCTGACAGCTACTCCGTATGCTTATGCCTACCGATATTATCAACGACACTACCTGGGCCGGAATTAGCGCCCCGCCGCGAAAGATCTCGCTCCAGGTGGGCCAGTGTTCGATGGCCCGCCGGCGCGCGATTTTCTTCGCCGCGGAGTTGGTACTGCTAGGCGCGGCCGTGCTTGACTCCTTAAGGAAGGGCGCAACTCTCGCGGTACCCGTCCTGGTCGGGTTTTGCGTGTTGGCCTTTTATTTGAACACGCGGGACAGATCCATTGTCCGCTTAGATGCCTCGAGGTTCTGGCGCGACCTCGGCCGAGCGCTGGGAGCATGCGCGGGGATGCTGCTGCTTTATGCCTTGGCTATAGGCTCACGAATGGAGGCGAACCTTACGGGATTGCTCGTGGCGGGACTGCTTCTCGTCGTCATGTTACCGGTCCTGCGGCATCTGATCATCAACGAGAGGCTTGTCGAAGGTATGTTGATCGTCGGCAGCGGGGAACTGGCGGAAAAACTACATCAGGCTCTCGCCAGCGGCAATTCCAGTTCCCGACAACAGGGAACCAGAGGGATGCTGCGCTTTCCCGAGTGCCTTTCCGAGTCCGGAGACCTAACGGATTTCTCGCCGCTCCCCGACATTCTGCTACGGAACCGGATCTCGCGAGTGATCGTAGCCGAGCACGATGCGCGCAATCGGACCAGACTGGCAGCCGCGCTGGTAGCCCCCCGCCTTCACGGGCTGCTGGTCAATGATGCCGTCGACTTTTGTGAGCAGTTCTTCGGGAAGATCTGGATAGACGCGCTGAGTTCGGAATGGTTTGTCTATACCAGTGGATTCAGTTCATCCAAGGTCACCGTTTTTCTCAAGCGCTGTTTCGATGTCTTATTCGCTCTCCTTCTGCTGATTGTGGCTGTTCCCCTGCTGTTGCTCATGGCCATCGCGATCAAGCTGGATTCCGCGGGGCCCGTGCTGTTCCGGCAGGTCCGCGTGGGTTTGCACGGGACGACCTTCGTCATTTACAAGTTCCGCTCCATGCGGCAGGATGCCGACCTCGCTACCGGACCAGCATGGGCGACCGAACGCGACGAACGAGTGACACGGGTCGGCCGGCTGCTGCGGCGATTCCGCCTCGATGAAATACCACAAGCGATCAATGTCCTCCGCGGCGAAATGAGTGTAGTGGGGCCGCGCCCCGAGCAGCCCTATTTCGTGAGCCGATTGGCACGGGAGATTCCGTTTTACAACCTTCGTCACACCGTGAAGCCGGGCATCACCGGATGGGCGCAGGTGAACTATCGATACGGAGCCTCGGTCGAAGACGCTTGCGAAAAGCTCCAGTACGACTTGTACTACGCCAAGCACAGATCGTGTATGTACGATGCGGAGATCTTACTAAAGACGGTAAAGATCGTGATGTTCGGAGTCGGGAGATCATGAAGACGCTGCGCATCGTTGGAATCGGAGGCGGAACAGGGCTGCCGGTGTTACTGGCCGGACTGGCGCAGGAAGAGGGAATCGACCTGTCCGCGATTGTGTGCGTGTCGGACAACGGGGGATCGAGCGGCCGTTTGCGCGAGTGCTTCGCCATGCCGGCCGTCGGGGATCTCCGCAATTGCCTGGTCGCGTTATCGGGGAGCGACTCCAGGATGGCGGATATTTTCCAGTACCGCTTCTCTGGAGGCGGCGGCCTGGAGGGACATGCCGTCGGCAACCTGATTGTGGCGGCGCTCTACCAGAAAACCGGCAGTCTGAGGCAGGCAATCGAGGTCGCGAGTCAGCTGCTCCCGATCAGAGGAAGGGCGATCGCGGCGACGGAGACGCCATCCACCTTGTGCGCGGCTTTCCCGGATGGCGCGATTGTGCGAGGCGAGTCGCATATCAGCGCTGCGCGCAGGCCCATCGAACGTGTTTGGCTTGAGCCGGACAGCCCGCCGGCGTCGCCCGGAGTCCTGGAGGCGATTAGCTCCGCCGATGCCATCGTGCTGGCTCCAGGAAGTCTCTATACGAGCTTGATTCCAAACTTGCTGGTGGCAGGGGTGGCAGACGCCATTCAGCGTTCGACGGCGGTCAAAATCCTGATTTGTAATCTGATGACCCAGCCCGGCGAGACCGACGGATTCTCCGCCTCGGACCATCTACGCGTGGTGGAAGATCGCCTGGGCCGAAGTGTTGTCGAGTTCTGTGTCGTCAACTCAGCGCTTCCGGAGGGCGGCGCCGGGAACTTTCGGGCGCAAGGGGCGAAGCCGGTTGAGTATGATCTTCGGCAGATTCGTTCTTCGGGCGCTATCCCTATCGAAGCAGATCTGCTGATGCGGCAAAGCGAGCAGATCCGCCATAACCCTGGCAAACTCGGCCGCCTGGTTATACAGATTGCGCGAGTCAAAGCCAGGCACAGTGTGCCTTCCGTGCACTTTCAGGATTCTCAAGGAGTGGTATCCGGATGTCTCAATTAATTCGCGCTAATCCAAAAACGCGGCCCGTTGCGGCTGTGATTCGGCTGATCCCCATCGCATGTATACTGCTGGCGGCTTCGTCCGCAAGATCCCAAAATATCATCACAACGGTCGCAGGCGACGGCGCTACGGCGTATTCGGGCGATGGCGGCCTAGCCACCAACGCTGCTTTGAATCTCCCCTGGGGAGTGGTCTTTGCTTCCACCGGCATGATTTACATCGCCGACATGGAGAATTACCGAATCCGTCTAGTCACCCCCGAGGGCATGATTTCCACCCTAGCGGGGACCGGAGTTTCCGGATATTCCGGCGACGGCGGATTGGCTTCTGCCGCGATGTTTAGCGACGTAGCGGGGCTGGCAATGGATAAGAGCGGCAACCTGTACGTCGCCGACAGGAGCAACGTGCGGATCCGCGAGGTGGCAGCCAACGGGATCGTCACCACGGTGGCGGGCACCGGGAAACAGGGATTTTCAGGCGACGGAGGTCTGGCGACGGAGGCAACTTTGAACACGCCGACTTCGGTGCTCGTCGATCCGAGCGGGAATCTCTATTTCACCGACAGCTCCAACCAGCGCATTCGCCGCGTGGGTACCGACGGCATCATCACGACCATCGCGGGAAACGGCGTCAACGGGTTTTCGGGAGACGGCGGTTTAGCCATTAACGCCGCCATGAGTTTTCCCCTGGGTCTCGCCATGGACCAATCCGGCAACCTGTATTTTACCGATGGCAATAACAACCGCGTGCGGATGATCACTCCGGCCGGGATCATCTCGACTTTCGCGGGTAACGGAGCAGGCACCTTTGCAGGCGACGGCGGACAGGCCACCAGCGCATCGATCAACATTCCGTCGGACGTCACGATCGATTCTTCCGGGAACATGTACATCGCCGACTCCGGGAACAACCGGATCCGCAAGGTGGATCCTTCGGGCATCATCACGACCATTGCGGGCACGGCCGACAACGGATTCTCAGGCGATGGAGGTCTGGCGACGGCGGCTGAGCTGAATTTTCCCGCGGGAGTGATCACGGATTCGGCGGGCGACGTCTATATGACCGATCGCGTGAACAGCCGGGTTCGAATGATATCAGCTCCCGCTCTGGGAGTACCTGCCTTGCAAAACGGCACTGCGGTGAATGGAGCAACCTTTACGAACAACGTCGCCATTGCCCCCGGAGCCATCGTGACCATCTTTGGATCGAATTTAGCGGTCGGCGCGGTGAGCGCGCCTGGCGCGCCGTATCCAACCGTCATTGGAGAGACCAGCGTCACGTTCAACGGAATCCCAGCCCCGCTGTTCTACGTATCCGCCAGCCAGATCAATGCGCAGGCTCCCTACACATTGGGCCTGGGAACCGCATCGATTCAGGTCACACGAGGCTCGATGGTGAGTCCGGTGGGCGAAGTGAATGTGGCTTACGTTTCTCCGGGTATCTTCATCGTGAATCAGGCGACCAACCAGGGCGCCATTTTGCGCTACCCCGCTTACTCGCTTGTCGGCAGCAGCAATCCGGCGCGCACGGGCGACACCGTGCTGATCTACGCCACGGGGCTCGGTCCTTTGCAAGTCCCGGTGGCCTCGGGAGTTGCGTCTCCCGCGGTCGCGACCATCGCGCTACCCGTGGTTAAGATCGGCGGCGTAAACGCGACGGTGAGCTATTCAGGACTGGCGTACGGATTCGCCGGGCTTTATCAGCTGAACGTGGTGGTGCCGCCGGGCCTGACCGCGGGTAATCTGGCCGTGCAGATCACGACCAGCGGAATGTCGAGCAATGTGGCCACCATGGCGGTCGAACCCTGATGGGTCGCCCGCTCCTGGTCTCAGGCGAATTGACAAATGACATGTCGAGTTTAGCGACGGCCAGAATAGCTACGAAGCATGCGGTCTCGAGGCCTGAGCTCCGGGTCGAAGTGATCTCCGACTATTCGGCGTTTCTAAATCTGGAGCCCGTGTGGAGTCGACTGGTGAGAGAGGCGGAACTCGACCATCCTTTTCTGGAGCATGCGTGGGCGCGCACCTGGTGGGAATGCTTCGGAGCTGGAAGCAAACTTCACATTCTTCTGGTGACGGCCGGAGACAATCCCGTCGCGATTGCACCGCTGATTTTGACGAAGAGCCGCATGTGGGGAATCAAAGCATGGCGGCTTGGATTCCTCTACAACTCGCATGTCCCGCGGGCGGATTTCATCATCAGCCATCGGAGTGGCTACCGGAGCGAAGAGGCATACGCAGCGATCTGGCGTCACCTCTTAACGAATCGCCGTTGGGACCTGTTGCAGCTTTGCCAATTACCCGAAGGCTCCGGCACTCTAGAGGCGATACCCCGGCTCGCGTCGCAGGTCGGATGTCAAGTTGGCGTCTGGGAATCAGGCGCTTCCCCCTTCGTGCCGCTGGACACAACATGGCCTTTATATTGCGAAGGTCTGGCGGCCAAACATCGAGCCAACCTGAGAAATCGGTTCAAGCGTCTTGAACGGGTTGGCGCCGTGGAGCTGGAAACGATTGCGTCCGGTGGCACTTTAACGGATGCTATCGAGGACGGACTGGGACTTGAGGGCGCGGGATGGAAGAAGGAAGCGGGGACCGCCATCGCGTGCGATGAGAACCTCGCCCGGTTCTATTCCACCTTCGCATTGCGCGCCGCGGAACGGGGCTGGCTTCGTCTGCACTTCCTGGACTCAGGTCTCAAGCGGGTTGCATTCGATTATTCGCTGAAGTATCAGAACCGGCTTTTTCTTCTGAAGTTAGGATATGATCCGGCATTCGCCCCTTACTCTCCCTCGAACCTTCTGCTAGCGAAGGTCCTGGAGAGTGCGTTCGGGCAGGGCGTTGAGAAATACGACTTCCTCGGAGAAACCGCCGATTGGAAGCAGTGCTGGACCAAAGAATCCACACCTAACTATTGGCTCTTCGTCTTTGCCGGCACCTTCAAAGGCCGCCTGTTGCATCTCATCAAATTCCGCCTGGCGCCGTTGCTGAAGCGCTATGGCTTCGGACATTTGCGCGGGCTCGCCTCGCGGCTGGCGTCACTCGCGCAGAGGAGGACTTAATGTACGTCTCCTCCTGGCCTGGACTCATGCCGCGGGATTTGTTTGTGTCACGCTCCGGTCATGCTTTGCCGTATCCGTTGAACGCGGCGAATAAAAGCTCCTTCTGCGTCGCTCGCAGCGGTATTTATCATCTGTTTCGAGCCTTGCGACTGAAGCCCGGACAGACAGTCTTGGCTCCTGATTACTATAGCGGCAACGAAATCGCCGCGATCCAGGCGGCCGGAGCTTCCGTGGTTCACTATCCGATTCTGCGCAACCTGGAGCCGGACCTGGAAGCGCTCTCGCGTCTTGCGAATCGTCTAAAGCCACGCGTTATTTATGTAATTCATTACCTTGGGTGGCCACAACCGATCGAGCAGATCGGCGCGATGTGCCGGAAGAACGGCAGCATTCTCGTCGAGGATTGCGCGCTCTCGCTTCTTAGCGAGAAGGACGGCCGCCGGCTGGGAACCTTTGGCGACTATTCCATCTTCTGCCTTTACAAGACTCTTCCAGTTCCCAACGGCGGATTACTAATTCGGAACAATGAGGCCCTGCCAGAGTTGGACGTCCCGACGCAGGAACGTTGTCCCGCGCTCGCGGCCACCGGCCGGAGCGTGGAGTTGGCATTCGAGGCCCTCCGGTCCCGCAGGAACAGGACCGGGAAGGCACTATTCGCGATCAAGCAGACCTTCGGCCGGATGCTGCGCGCGGCGCATGTGCGGCACGTTCCGGTCGGCGATATCGGATGGAACATCGCTAACGTCAATATCGCCATATCGGCTTTCAGTAATCGGGTGATGCGGTCGCTTGACTACGAGCACATCCGCCAACAGCGCCGGAACAACTTTCTATTGATGAAGCAAAAGCTGGCAGGCCGCGTCAGGATGTTGCGCGAGGATCTTGAAGAAGGCGTTTGCCCGTTGTTCTTCCCCATCCTGGTCAAGGACAAACACACGGCGGCTCGATCCTTATGGCAACAGGACATCGGAGCAGTGGAATTCTGGAATGATCCCCAGCTTAACCCCGGCATTGGCCCGGATGCACGCTTTCTCCGGTCGCATGTTCTGGAGTTGCCGATTCATCAGGATGTCACCTCGTCGCAGGTAGAGTACACGGCCAACCAGGTGTTGCGCCTCAACTTGGAGCCTGCGCCATGCTAGCGGCGATTCCCAGTGCGATTGCGGATCGCGCGCAGCTCACGGTGGAACGTGTCAGCGAGGTGGCCGCGTTTGAAGCCCTGCGGCAAGAGTGGGATGATCTCTTGAAAGCCAGCGATTCCGCTTGCGTGTTCCTGACCTGGGAGTGGCTGTTCACCTGGTGGAGGTACCTGAAAGAGGATTGGCGCCTCTCCATTCTGGCTGTGCGTCGTGGAAGCGAACTGGTCGCCCTGGCACCTTTCGGCGTGCGCCCTCGCAGCGTGTTGCGCGGTCGTCCGTTTCCCGTTCTTGAGTTCCTCGGAAGCGGGTTCGCCGGCTCCGATTATCTTGACGTCATTATACGCAACGGCAGCGAAGCGGAAGCTCGCCAGGCACTGATCTCGCATCTGGCCCAGGAGCGCCTTCCTCTCAAACTAACCAACTTGAAGAAGGGCGAGAGTGTCGCCGCAGGCGTACTCGCGGGCCTGAGCGAAAAGGGATGGACAAGCGCGGAGGCCAAGACCAATGTGTGTCCTTTTATTCCCTTGGCAGGCTTGACTTGGGATTCCTACCTAGGCTCCTTGAGCGCGGAACACCGGTACAACTTCAATCGCAAATGGCGGCGCCTCAACCGGGACTACGACGTGCGATTCGAGCAAATGCATACGGAGGAGCAAAGCCGGGAGGCATTGGACTTGTTAGTCGCGCAGCATAACACGCGGTGGAGCGCTCGCGGGGGCTCGGACGCATTCCACACGATCGGTCTGGTTGCGTTTCATCGGGAATGGACCGTGGCCGCGCTGAAGCGCGGATGGCTGCGGTTGTACGTACTGCGGCTGAATGAAAAACCTGCTGCGTGTCTATACGGATTGCGGCACTGCGGGACTTTCTATTTCTATCAGTCGAGCTTCGATGCC
This sequence comes from Bryobacteraceae bacterium, assembly GCA_049521275.1. Classification (GTDB taxonomy): domain Bacteria; phylum Acidobacteriota; class Terriglobia; order Bryobacterales; family Bryobacteraceae; genus Palsa-187. The sequence goes on from JBEKOZ010000050.1 coordinate 7,808, forward strand.
GCGTACATGCAGTCGAGCGTCGGCCTGATCTCGATGGGACTCGCCATCCAGAGGGCGATCGAAGAAGGCGCAGAAGAATATGACTTGTTGCACGGCAGCGAAACCTATAAGTCGCATTGGAGCCGCCACAGCCGCGACCTGGCAAGGTTGGAATTATTTCCACCGAGTAGCGCGGGCAGGTTCTGTCGCCTCTCCGTGGAACTTGGGAGAGCTTCGCGCGCATTGGCTCGCCGCATGACGCCGCGGGAGCAAGCCACATGATTCGAAGTTGGATAAAGACGGAAGCAGCACGCGTGTTATGCCGCACCGGGATGGACCAATTTGTAGGCTCCCTGTCCGGCGCCCGCCGCACTCCGCTGGTGATCGGCTACCACCGGGTGGTGGAGGATTTTCGGTCGAGCGCTCGAACCTCCATCCCCTCCCTGCTCGTGAGCCAGAGCATGCTCGAACGGCATCTGGATTGGATCGGCCGGCGTTACCGCTTCGTTGATCTCAACGAATTGGGTTCTTTGCTCGAGTCGGGTCGCATCATTGAGGAGCCGGTCGCTGCGGTGACGTTTGACGACGGTTACCAGGATTTCTACGATCACGCACTACCCACCCTTGAGAAAAAGGGAGTTCCCGCCGCGCTCTTCGTGGTCACCGGTCTGGTTGGGAGCAGGGGCGCTCAGATCCACGACAAGCTTTACCTCCTTCTAGCCAGGCGGCGAGGAAGCTCGCCGGTGACGGCCGGGATCCCATTGCCCGATATTGCCGGCATGACGCCCTATCAGGCCACGCGTGCGTTGATTGAGGCCGTTCCTTCGGCCGCGCTGCGGCAAGCGATCCGCGCGATGGAATCAGAGGACCCAATTCCTGAACATACGTTCAGTCCCTCGGTTACGTGGGAAACGCTCGACCGGATTCGCCGTGCTGGTATCGTCATCGGCTCGCACACCAAGACTCACATCGTGATGACAAATGAAACCCGCGAATGTGTCATTGACGAATTAGTTGGATCGCGCCAGGAGCTAGAACGGAGACTCGGCTCGGCCGTGCACCATTTTGCCTATCCCAGCGGGATCTACAACTCTGCCTCCGTGAGTGCCGTCGCCGCGGCGGGATATCGGTTTGGCTTCACGACTTGCGCTCACCGGAGCGCTGAACATCCACTACTAACTGTGCCGCGCACTCTTCTGTGGGAAGACTCCTGTCTGGATTCGAATCGAGCTTTTTCGGAGTCCATCATGAGCTGCCAGGTGCACCGCGTATTCGATCTCATGGCGGGATGTCGGCAACATCACGTCGCTCCGACAGCGACATTGAGCCAGGGATACGGAAATGCTGCTATCTAGCGCCTCAGTCCCGGTTACCGCGAACGGCGGACGTGCCGATTCACGATCCATGCTCGAGGAGCACCGCTTCAGCGACCCTGCCGCGACCGCGATGCCGGCCTCGTATTGGATGCTGCTCGCCTTTCTACTTCTTGTATATGCCAATACGCCTTTTGTTTTGCCGGCGGCTGAAATCCTACGACCCGCAAAGCTGGTAGCGGCGCTCGTACTCCTGACCCTGATTGGCGAGACGATGTTCGGCCAAAGGAAACTCCGGTTCGCCTGGCCCGAAGGCGGGCTACTCATTGCCTTTCTTGCGGCCGCCACGCTCTCTTGCCTGACGGCGCTCTGGCCGGGATACGCAGCCGAAGGGGTCGCGGACCTGGCGAAGATGGCTCTGACCTACTTTTTCCTTGTGAATTGCGTTCATAGCGAGCGTGGCCTGCGGGGGGTGATGTGGATCATGGTCATCGGTGGTCTGTTTCCGGCTGCCGGCACGCTGAAAAACTATCTGGAGGGAAATCTGTACGAGGGCAGAGCCTCGTGGGTCGGAATCTTCGCCAACCCGAACGAGGTGGCCTACAGCCTGGTAATCCTGGTGCCTCTCCTGGCGTATCTGGCGACGCCCCGATCGTGGGCCACGCGACTGATCTTGCTGGTGGTTTCGATTCTCTACGTCGCGGCTATTTATGTGACGTTTTCGCGAGGAGGATTGGTGGGGCTGGCCGCGGTGATCGCGCTTTGCGCGTGGAGGAAACGGAATCTCTGGTTTCAGGGCCTGGCACTGCTTCTGCTGGTGGCGGGCTTGGCGTTTGCCAGCCGATTCTGGTCGCGCGGAGAGGACTTCTCACAACTCAACAGCGACGTGAGCTTTCAACAACGCATGGCGACCTCCCAGGCTGGATTCAACATGTTCATGGATCATCCCCTGCTCGGCGTGGGATTCGGGTGTTCAGTGATTGCCTGGCCGCTTTACGCTCCGGCCGGCCTTTATACGAGAGGCGCGCTGGTTACCCACAACACTTTCGTACAGGTATTGAGCGAGACCGGACTCCTCGGCTTCCTGCCCTTCGTGCTGTTGATCGGCTTTAGTCTATATCATGCGCGCAAGCTGGCCCTCCAACCCGCGACGACAAACTGGGGCACCGCAATCGAAGTCGCGCTTTGGGGACTGGTGGTTTGCGGGATGTCCGGCGGCTATGTGCTGACCTGGTTTCCCTACCTGCTTCTCGGGCTAGCGGCGGCTGCCCGACGAATCCCGGGGCAGAGTCTATGACCGCCATGCTGCCGGAAACGATGCCGCGAAGCGAGTCGGTGTTCAAACCGGCGTTGTTACTGATGTGCGGACGAACGCTCGCGTTTATCGCCACCTTCTTTATTCCGGTTGTTCTCGTGCGAGTTTTCGATCCGACTCAGTTCGGCACTTACAAACAGCTGTTCCTGATTTATTCGACTGTCTATCTCATTGCACAAGTGGGGATGGCCTCCAGCCTGTATTACTTCCTCCCCCTCGGGCCCCGCAACGCCGGCCGCTACGTCGCGAACTCCTTAGCCTTTCTCGGAACAGCCGGCCTGGTGGGTTTCGGAGCGCTCCTGCTGATGCGGCCGAAGCTCGCGCATTGGCTGAGCAACCCCGAACTGTCGCGGTACCTGGTTTGGATCGGCTTGTATCTTTTCCTAACGATGGTTTCGGCCGGACTCGAAATAGTATTGATTTCGCGCGCCAGATATCTGTGGGCATCCGCGTCGTACCTTTTGTCCGACCTCGCGCGGGCGGCGGCCTCCATTCTCCCGGTACTGCTGTACCGCCAACTGGACGGACTCCTCCAAGGACTCGTGATGGTGGCCTGCCTCCGCGCAGCCATCGCACTCTTCTACTTCCGCAAGGAGTTTCACGATACCTTCCATTTGGACCGAAGCTTGTTCAAGAGCCAGCTTGCCTATGCGCTGCCCTTCGGCCTGGCGGTGCTCGTCGAGATTCTGCAAGGCAGCTTGCCCCAGTACCTAGTGGCCTACCTTTCCAGTCCGGCCACCTTCGCGATATTTGCAGTCGGTTGCCTGTCGATCCCTTTGGTGGATTTTGCGGCTTCGCCGACGAGCGACGTCATGATGGTCCGGATGCAGGAAAATCTGGCGGCAGGACGCAAACGGGCAGTCCTGGCGATTTGGCACGACACGACCTGGAAACTCGCGCTGCTGTTCTTTCCACTGGGCGCGTTGGTGATGGTCGCCGCGCGGGAGATCATCGTATTTCTGTTTACCGCGAAATACGCCGCCAGCATTCCGATTCTGATGGTGTGGTCGACCACGATTCTGCTCACTACGCTTCAGGTGGATGGCGTGCTGCGTGTATTCGCGCAGACCCGGCTTCTTGTGGCGCTTAACTTGATGCGCCTGGCGATTATCGCGGGCCTGATCCACTGGTCGCTCTCGAAGTTCTCTTTAATCGGCCCCGTTTTCGCGATTGTGCTTGCGACCCTTGCTTTCAAAACCGCAGCTCTAGTCCGCATGAAGTGGCTGCTCCAGGTCCGCGTGGGCGAACTCCTGCCATGGCGCAATCTCGCGGCTCTGCTCGGCGCGTCTGCGGGCGCTGCCGCCGTTGCTCTGGCCGTCAAAACGCAACTGGATGTGCCCACACTTCCGCTGCTGATGGCGACGTCAGCGGCTCATGTCATTACCTACGCGCTGCTGGTCTGGAACTTCGATTTGCTCCACCCCAGCGAGCGGCTTGCAATCGCGGGCTGGGTCCGAAGAGTTTGCGGAAGCGTCGCCAGGGTCGCGGACTTGAGAGAGGGATAGCGCACTCGAATTATGTGTGGAATCGCCGGTATCGTGAGTCTCGAAGGGAAGCCTGTTCTCGAGCAGGAGTTGCGGGAGATGTGCGCCGCGATCGCTCATCGAGGCCCCGACGACGACGGGTTCTACTGTGACGGCGAAGTGGGCCTGGGGATGCGCCGCTTGAGCATCATCGATCTCCACTCCGGCCGGCAGCCGGTAAGAAACGAGGACGGGTCGGTTTGGGTGGTTTTCAACGGCGAGATCTATAATTTCCAAGAGCTGCGACAGCAGCTCGAGAGCCGGGGACACGTCTTCATCACCCGCACCGACACCGAAGTCATCGTCCACCTTTACGAGGAGTACGGCCGGCGTTGCGTGGAGCACTTGCGTGGTATGTTCGCCTTTGCGCTTTGGGACGGCCGGCGAAAGCTCTTATTGCTCGCGCGAGACCGGATCGGGATCAAGCCGTTGTATTTCGCAGAGGCCGGCGGCAGGATTCTCTTCGCTTCGGAGTTGAAGTCCATTCTGCAACTGCCCGACGTCGAGCGTGAGCTGAACTGGAGCGCCGTCTCTCACCTCTTCACATTCCTGACTACTCCACCCGCCGAGTCGATCATCGAAGGCGTTCATAAGCTCGAACCCGGGCATCTTCTCATTGCTGGTCCAGGCCTGGCACCCGTCATCGAGCGCTACTGGAGCCTCGAGTTCACACCCGAATACGGCAGGGACGAGGGCTACTTCGTCGACCGGGTCCGCGAGTTGCTCGCCGAATCGGTCCAGCTTCACATGGTGAGCGACGTTCCGGTCGGAGCCTTTCTCAGCGGAGGAATCGATTCGAGCGCGATTGTGGCCACGGCCGCGAAGCTCAGCCCGCATCCACTACAGACGTTCTCGATCGGATTCAAGGAGCCAGACTACAACGAGCTCGGCCACGCCGGAGTCGTTGCCGCGCAGTGTGGCACCGACCATCACGAGCTGACGCTCGGTCCGGATGCGCTCGATCAGATGGAAGACCTCGCCTGGCATCTCGACGAGCCGTTTGGCGACTCCTCCGCTATTCCGACCTACATGGTCTCCAAGCTGGCGTCTCAAAAGGTGAAGGTCGTCTTGTCGGGAGACGGCGGCGATGAGCTGTTTGGCGGCTACGGCAAATACGTCGTGGAGCAGCGGGAGAGACGGGCGAGATTTCTGCCGGCAGGCGCGCGAGGCTTGCTCGGAAGGATCGGCCGGGCAATCCCTGATGGAACGCGCGGACGGAACTTCTTGCGCCATCATTCGCTGCCGGGGGCGCAGCGCTATCTCGATGCCTGCACGCTATTCCGGCACGACGAGATGCAGAAGCTGTTCCTGCCGGAATTCTCAACGTTGCTGGCGCCATTCGATCCGTGGCGTTCCAAGGCCGCTTATCTGGAGTCCGGAAGAAACTGGCTTTCGAGCCTCCAAGAACTGGATATCAACAACTATCTGCCACTCGACATCCTAACCAAGGTCGATCGCATGAGTATGGCCCACTCGATCGAAACGCGCGTGCCCTTGCTCGATCACAAGCTGGTCGAATTCGCGGCGACGATCCCGCCCGAAATGAACCTGCGTGGCGGAACGACCAAGTACATACTGAAGCGAGCGATGAGGGGAATTCTGCCGGACCGGATCATCGACCGGCCAAAACAGGGTTTCGCGATTCCGCTCGGTTACTGGTTCCGAGGCAAACTCGGTTCCTACGTTCGCGACTTGCTGTTGGGAGAGCAGGGCCGCCGCCGCGGATTCTTCCACCAGCCGTACATTGAATCGCTCCTGGCGAGACACGAACGAGGGCAGAAC